>JBFJXA010000022.1:0-18541 GCA_041623375.1 Gammaproteobacteria bacterium
CAGGCTGCAATGTCGCGTTCGGCTTATGCGGCACGGTTCAAAGAGCTCGTCGGCCAAACCATGTTCGAATACCTCACGGCTGTGCGCATGCAACGCGCCCAGGGGCTACTGCGCGACTCGGGCTTGAGTCTGCCGAAGATCGCCGAGTGCGTGGGCTACACGTCGCGCCTCGCGTTCAGCAAGGCCTTCAAGCGACTTACAGGCACGACGCCGAGCCGCTACCGAAGACAGGCGCGGACGAGCTAAGCATTATTGAGTGGGTAAGCTGAAATGGATTTCATTCGCACTGTCTTAGCTCTCGCTGCTCTGGCATCGTCCGCAACACTCTTCGCGCAACCGCCTCAGCCGGTAACACCGCGACCGCTGCAACGACTCGCGCCATACCGGCCGCCGCCGATTTCGACCACGGAGATCGCGCTGGCCTATACGGGCGAGGCGCAAGGCGCGCGGTTGCAGATCGAAGATTGGGATCCGGCCGGCCCCGCGATGGGTGAGATGCTCGGCGCGCGCATCGATTACTTTCTCGTAGAGCCCGCGACGATCGTGCTCGAGAACGGCGGGCGCTTCGAGCTCGAAAATCTGCAAGTCACGGCCTTCGGTCTCGACGGCGACATACTCGGCGGCGCACCCCTGAAGCTGTCGCTCGAGGCGCCCGAGGGCATGCTAAGCCTCGATCTCGCTGTCGAAAGCCAGAGCCTGTTCGCGCTAGGTCCCGGTATCGCACGACTCTGGATCGATGCGCTGCTGCCGCGCGGCACGGGCACGGGTGAGCTCTACCGGCTGCCGGTCGTCATCCTGGTGCGCTGACGAGGTTGTCCGAAACTGGTCGCGGGGGACGAATTCTGAGAGTCACTTTGGCCGGCGACCGAGGTACACTGATTCCATGACCGAGACCGCAAAAGACCTGTTAAGGAAGGCGCTGACTCTGAACACCGAGGACCGCGCATCGCTGGCCGGTGCGTTGATCGAGAGCCTGGATGACCACGTCGATGCGGATGTCACAGGCGCGTGGGACGAGGAGATCGAGCGGCGCGTTGCTCAACTCGAATCGCAGGCTGTCGGAACCGTTCCCTGGTCCGCGGTAAGGGAACGTTTGTTCCACGGTTTTGATTGATGTCCGGTGGCATCCGGACGCTGTTATAGACGCCGAAGCAGCGCGAAATTGGTACGCGGCGAGAAGTCCTTTCGCTGCCCGCGGGTTCTTGCGGGCACTTGAAGCAGCTATCGACTCTATCTCCGAAGCCCCGAGAAAGTTCCCGATAAAGTCCAGCGGTTGCCGCCATCATGTGTTTCGATCGCGCTACCCTTTCACGGTCGTCTACCGTTTTGGGGCCGAAATCGAAATCGTCGCCGTAGCACATCAGAAGCGCCGGCCGACCTATTGGAAGAATCGCTGAGCAGTCACCGATGAAGGTCGTTGAATGCTAGCCCGCTTCGCGCTCGATTGCCGTCTGCGTCTCGACGCCCGCGTAGTACACCCAGACATTCTCGTCGCCGCTCAGCAGCTCAATGTACTTCGGGTGCACGAATAAGCTCTCGCGACCGGATTTGATTTCGTCGAGTATGCCGAGCTTGGCAAGCTCCTTGAGATACACCGATGCGGTTTGACGCTGAGCCAACCCGGCGTTGACAACGTTGGCGATGCGACAATATGGCTGCATGAACAAGAGCTCGACGAGCTCCCACGAATAAATTTTCGGCAGCTCCTGCTGAATGAAGTTGGCCGTGTGGCGCATGAGCTCGCGGATCGCGCGGATCTTGTCCGTCGTCCACAGGCACGTGTCCTCGATGCCGTCGAGCATAAACAGAATCCACGGCTCCCAGGCGCCCTGCGTCGTGACCTCGAGCAATAGACGGTAGTAGTCGCCCTTGTGGCGGATAACGTAGCGGCTCAGGAACAGAATCGGCGAGTCGAGCAAGCCCTGCTCGACGAGGTAGAGCACGTTCAGCACTCGGCCCGTGCGCCCATTGCCGTCCGCGAACGGATGGATTGCCTCGAACTGGTAGTGCTGCACCGCGAGGCGAATGAGGGGATCGAGCTCGAGATCCGCATGCAGGAATTCTTCCCAGTTCGCGAGCTTCTCCTCGAGCAGCTTCTTACCCTCGGGCGGCGTGTAAATCGTCTCTCCCGTCGAACCGCGCGTCAGGCTCGTGCCCGGCTTCGAACGCACGTCGATGCGCTCGTCCTTGATGCGCTGGCAGATACTGATTGCAGTCTTGACCGTGAGCTCTTTCTTCTGCACGGCGCGCGCGCCTTCGAACATCGCGGTGCGGTAACGCAGCGCATCCTTGGTTGCGGGGTCGGCATGCTTGTCGCTCTCGTCCATGAACTCGAACAGCTTGTCCGTCGTCGTGACGATATTTTCGATCTCCGAGCTCGCGCGCGCCTCGAGCAGCGGTAGCGCGTTGACGAGCACGGCCGCGTTCGGAATCAGCTCCGCGGCCTGGCGCAGCTCCGCGAGCGCAACACGCGCACTGATGCACTTCTTGAGGATCTTGGGCGTCTCGACCTCGTCGAGCGGCGGCGGCAGCGCCGGCAAGCCGTTAAATGGAACTTTGGGGTCGAATGCAGCCATGCGCGCAGCCTCCGTTGCTCAATTAAGAATCCTCGAGATCGGTCGATCGGATCGACCAATCTGCGAAACGTGTCGAAAATTCCCTACGTTTTCGACACATTTTATCGACATGTCGATCAAATATGTCGAAATTCACTCATTTTTTCGACATATCCGGGCCCAATGTCGACAATATCGACGCATGAGCTGGACATGTCGAAAAATCGGCCAGTTTTCGACGTATCCGCAGTATAGGTCGATGCCATCTACAACTCTTTGCGCCAGGTCCGATATCGGTGCATTAAGATGGATTAAATAGGCCGTCTCGACGCCCCCGACCGGAGACCCCGATGAACAGACTCGTACTTGCCGCCGTCGGCGTCATCTTGCTTGCGCTCGGCGCAACGCCGTGGGTTTTCGGTCAGTTGACCGCGCAGCGTTTCAACGCAGACATGGAGCGCGCCAATGAGCAAGGCGAGGTAACGGTCGAAGTCGTCGACTACATGCGCGGCTACCGCACGAGCTCCGCCACGGTCGAAGTCGGTCTGCCGGCGCAGAGCGTAGCGCAGATCGAAATTCCCGAGAATCTGCCCATCGATGCCGATGTCGCGCGCGAGCTACTCGACGAGCCGATTCGATTCGTCATCGACATGACCCACGGCCCGCTCGTCGGCGGCGGCATCGGCCTTATGACGACGACTATGCGCCTCGATCCCGAGACCCCCGGCTATCAGGACTTACTGACCGAGCTCGGTATACCGTATCTGTTCGAGACACGCACGGTGACGGGCTTTGGCGGGGGCACGGACTTCATGACCGAGATGCCGCCGTTCTCACTCATGCGCGATGACCTGCTCGTCGAGTTCTCCGGCCTCGATGCGGCCGGTAGCTACAATCTCGTTGCCCGGCGATTCGACGCTGACGGTCGGATCGATTCGCTGCATATCGACACGCCGACAGCCGGACTCGTTTTAGAAGGACTGTCGTTCGATTCGGACTCCACGAGATACAACGACGTGTTGCGGCTCGGCACGGTCGGCGCTTCTCTGGCTCGATTGAGCGTCGTCAGCGCCGGCGAGGGCCCGGCCGAGGGGCTCGAAATGAATGGGCTCGAGGTGCGATTCGACATCGACCGTGACGAGATGACCGAGCGGGCAATCCTCACGAGCCTCTATCGCGCAGCGTCCGTCAGCGACGGCGCGGACATCGATCTGAGGGACCTCGAGGTCCTGGCGAACGCGAGAGAGATCGATCTCGATGCGTTCACGACGTATTACTCGGCAGCGCAAGCCAATGCGACGCGGTCCGAGTCTGTCGCACCGCTCAGTCTCGAGGTCGAAGACGCACTCTACGATTTGCTCGCGTCCGGACCGACTGCCGAGATCGGCCCGGTCAGCTTCAATTGGAACGACGAGCCGTTCAGAGCGACGCTGCGCTTTCTCGTCGACACGGCAGCGCTGCCGCCGCGCGATTCGTTCACAGTACTGACGCTCATGTTCGGCGGCGCAGTCGCGATCGAGTTGTCGCTGGAGGTTTCCGAGCCTCTCGCCAACGTGCTGGCAACTCGCGGTATTGCTTTTCAGGTCAGACGTACGGCCGCTCAGCAAGGTATGGAGATGAGCGATGAGGATGCCGAAGCGATTGCTGCCTCGCGCGCTGCCGTTGCGCTTGCCGGACTCGTCGCGCAAGGCATGTTGAACATCACAGACGTCGGTTACGCAGCCGAGGCGCGTTTTTCGACCGGTACGCTGACAGTCAACGGCAACGTCGTGCCGCTCGGCATTCCGTAACTTGGTCAAACCACCGCGTTCGTCATAACAACATGGCGAGTTTACATATCGCGAATGCTTAACGTATTTCTGTCGCTTCCCGGCGACTAAATGTGAAGCCCTTAACATCGCCGGCACGCAAATCGCAGTAGATTTGGGTGCTCGCAGGCTTGTCTGTGCAATGCAGCAAGCACCATACATAAGAGGTCAAAGGCCTATGTCTCTGGACAGCACGGCGACGATGTCAGCGGAGTACATCCATCGGATCGCAACGGACGAGACGACGGAGCATATTTCGCTCGGCGAAGATTTCGCCGTGCTCGCCGGCGCCGAGGAACCGGAGAAGATCACGCGACGGTTCGACTATCAGAATCGTATGCGTGCGAGGCGCGTTGAGCTCGTGTTGTACGAGGAAGGTTATCTGCGTGTGCGCGAATGGCGGCGCAAGAAACGCGTACGGGATTATTTGTTGAGTCTCCGATTCATAGGCGTGAACACGACCGTGGTGCGCAAGCTGCCGATGCGCGTGCTCCACGTGGCGGCGGGATTCGCAGGCTTCGGAGCGCTCTTCTCGCTCATCGCCTGGCTGTCGACATGGGATGCTTTCTTCGTGCCGGCCGCTGTCCTGAGCTTTACCGGCACCGTGATCTCGACGATGTTGTTCTTATATCTCGCTCACGAGAAAACGACGTTCTCGACGGCTTCGGGCGATGCCGTCGCGTTGACGCTGTACGGCTCGGCTGATTCGTTCAAGCGCTGTCGCGCGATGATCCCGGAAATTCAGCAGGCGATCGAGGCAGCACAGGCGAAGAACAGTCAGGATCGCTCTGACTATCTGCGCCACGAGATGCGCGAGCACTACCGGCTCCGGGAGTTCGGCGTCATCGAGCAGGACGTCTGCAGCGACGCGACCCGCAAGATCCTGTCACAGTTCGGCTAGCCTCACCGCATCAATTAATGGGGTCAGACCCCATTTCCTAACGTTGGGGTCAGACCCCGTTTCCAACCCGTTTCCTGCGTATTCTCTTGGCTGCAGGGGTAATCCCCTCTTCTAAACCTTGGGGTCTGACCCCATTTTTCTGGGGCGGGGTCTGACCCCGTTGCTAAGGGGGTATCATCGTCAGCGATGCGCGAACGACCTGTCCCCACGGCCGATACGCTTGCCGCACTCGGCCTGGTCGAGGCCGAGCTCACGCGACTCGAATCGGGACTCATTAATACGACCTGGCTCGTGACGCTACGCGGCGGCGATCCATGCGTGCTCCAAGCCGTCAATTCGATCTTTCCGCCCGCGATCAACGCCGACATCGACATCGTGACGCGGCATCTCGAGCGCCAGGGCGTAACGACACCCCGGCTGATCCCGTTGCCTGGCGGCTCGCTTTGGCTCGAGGCTCAGGAAACCGTCTGGCGCCTGCTGACGTTCGTCCCCGGGCAGACGTATGAGCGCTTGCCCGGGCCCGATCACGCGCGCGAGGCAGGCGCCATGCTCGGACGATTTCATGCAGCCCTCGCAGACTTCGACTACGAGTTCGTCAACGCGCGGCTCGGCGTGCACGACCTGGACCGGCATCTCGGCGCATTGCGGGCGGCGCTTGCCACCCATACCGATCATCCGCGCTTCACCGCCGTCGAGCCGGTCGGCGCGGCGATCTTGTCACTCGCGGCGAGCCTACCCGCCCTACCGTCGTCCCCGGACCGGACCGTGCACGGCGATCCGAAGATCTCGAACGTCGTTTTCACCGCAGACACTGGCAAAGCCGTCTGCCTGATCGATCTCGATACGCTCTCGCGCATGCCGCTCGCACTCGAGCTCGGCGATGCGCTCAGATCGTGGTGCAACCCGGCGGGCGAGGATAGCGCGACGGCGACGCTGAACACCGTGCTATATCGCGCCGCGCTCTCCGGCTACGCGCCCATGGTCGAGCCGTTCATCACGCAAGCCGAGTGGCGCGGCTTCCCGGCCGCAACGCTCAGGATCACAGTCGAGCTTGCAGCCCGTTTCTGTACCGATGCCCTCGAGGAACGCTACTTCGGCTGGGACGCGGAACGGTTCGCGTCGGCGAGTGCGCACAATCAGACGAGAGCCGCCTCGCAGCTACACCTCGCCGAGACGATCGCCGCAGACCTCGCGACGCTCGAGATAGAGACCGAGCGCGCATTTTCGTGATGCCGCCCGGCGGCGGTGACACTTCCGTGACAAAACCGAGCGCCTGATCTCTACCCTTAGGCGTCCGACTTCCGGCCCCAGGGGGGTGGCACGTGTTCGATGATCTCGGCATCGTCGGTCTGTCCTGGCGCTCGAGTGCCGTCGAGGCGCTCGAGGGTTTCACGCTGCCCGAGGACGAGGCGGAGGCGAAGATCACGGCCTTTGCCGATCGCAACGGCCTCACCGAGATTGCATACCTGTCGACCTGCAATCGCGTCGAGCTCATCTTCGCGCGCGGCCTCGACTCTCCGCGCGATCTGCGCCCCGAAGCCTATGCGCTGTTGACGAACGAGCAGCCCGGTCCCGGCGTGGCCGAACGCAAGCTCAAAGCCTGGCAGGGCGAGGGTGCGTGCGAGCATCTGTTCCTCGTGGCGGCCGGGCTCGACTCGGCGGCCGTTGGCGAAGCCGAGATTGCCGGCCAGGTGCGCCGCGCGCACGAGCATGCGCTCGATGCCGGTTCGAGTGGGCCGCGGCTCGAGCTCTTATTCGAAGAAGCGCTGAAGATTGCGGCTGAGGTCCGTGGCGAGACGCGGCTCGGTCAGGGCCGCGTATCGCTGGCCGAGATCGCCGCCGATCATCTGCGTGAGCGCATCGCGCGCACGGGCGGCAAGGTCGCGCTCATCGGCGTATCGCCGATGACTGAGCGCGCGGCACGCGCGCTCGCGAAGGCGCAGATCGACTTCGTCGTCGTCAACCGCTCGCGCGAGAAGGCACAGCAGCTCGCAGAGACCTACGCGGCCGAGCATCTCGGGCTCGATGCGTTTCGCGCTGATCCGCCTGCCGTCGAGGCGATCCTCTCGGCGACGGGCTCGGCCGAGCCGATCCTGACCGAGCCCGTGCTGGAGCGACTCGCGGCCCGCGTGCCGTCGAGTCAGCCGTTGTTGCTCGTCGACATGGCCGTGCCGGCGGACATCGACCCGGACGCGTGCACGAAGCTCGGCCTCACGCGCGTTGGGCTCGATCAGATCGTCGCGGACACCGAGCGCAACCGCGCGGCACGACTCGTCGAGGCGGCGCAAGCCCGCGAGCTCGTCGACGCCGCGCTCGCGCGGCTGCACGATCGTTTTGCCGAGCGCATCTACGGACCGCTGTTCGGCGCGCTGCAACGACGCTACCGCCGCACGGCCGAGGAAGGCGTCAAGCGCCTGCTCAAAAAAGAGCTCAAAGGGCTCGGTCAAACCGAACGCAAAGCGATCGAGGTCTGGTCCGAAGTGCTCGCGCGGCGTTTCGCGCACATACCGTGCTTGGGGCTGCGCGGACTGCTGCACGACGGGCCCGAAGGCTCGCTCGAAGCGTTTCTGTCGGGGCTCGATCCGGAGTTCGCCGACGAGCTGCGCTCGGCGATCGAGCAGGGCTTCAACGACTCGCAGAGCAAGCGCGCATGAAGCTCAGGATTGGCACGCGCGGCTCGCACCTGGCACGCACGCAGTCGACGACGGTCGCGAATGCGCTCGAGGCGCAAGGCCATGAGACCGAGCTCGTCATCATCCGCACGGCCGGCGACGACTCTTCAGCGCCGTCGTTCGGCAGCATCGGTCCGCAAGGCGTCTTTGTGCGCGAGATTGAGCAGGCGCTCATCGACAGGCGAATCGACGTCGCTGTGCATTCGTGTAAGGACTTACCGACGAGCTCGCCCGAGGGTCTCGTCATCGCGGCGGTTCCACAACGCTACGACGCCGCCGACATGCTCATCGCGAATCGCCGCGTCTCGCGCCACGACGGCGGCAGCATCCCGCTCGCGGCCGGCGCCGTCGTCGGCACCTCATCCGCGCGCCGGCAGAGCTGGATAAAGCACCTGCGGCCGGATCTGGAATTCAAGCCACTGCGCGGCAACGTACCGACACGGATCGGCCGGCTCGAGGAGGGCTACGATGCGATCCTGCTCGCGTCTGCCGGGCTCGAGCGACTCGCAACGAAGCTCCTCGGCGACGACGGCCCCACGATCGCCCTCGAGGCATACGACGTGACGCGACTCGACCCGCGTGTGTTCGTGCCCGCGCCTGCGCAGGGTGCGCTCGCACTGCAGTGCCGTACGGACGCCGATGAGGTGATCACCGCGCTCGCGGCGCTCGACGATCCCGCGAGCCGCGCCTGCGTCATGGCCGAGCGCGAAGTGCTCGAGCGCGTCGAGGGCGGCTGTGATCTCGCGTTCGGCGCGTACTGCAGGCCGATCGAACGCGGCTGTGAGTTTGTCGCGATGCTCGAGCGCAACGGTCAGCTTCTGCGCGACATTCAACACGACGACAACCCGGGCGCGCTCGCCGCCTCGGTTTGGGAAACCATCGCGGCCCGATGACCCCCCATAGATGACACAGGAAAGATGACACAACTCGAAGGACATACCGTGCTGCTCACCCGCGCCGAGGAAGACAACGAGACCTGGGCCGAGCGCCTGACCGCGGCCGGTGCGCGACCGATCGCATTGCCGTGCATCCGCACCGAGCCGATCGATGATCCCGAGCTGCGCGCGGCGCTCAACGAGGCGCTGACCGATGCGAATTGGCTCGTGTTCACGTCGCGCCGCGGCGTCGAGGCACTGGCCGCGCTGCTCGAGGCACCCCTGGGCGCACGGACGCGGATCGGCGTCGTCGGCGCAGCGACGGCCGCTGCGGCGAAGGAGCGCCTCGGTCGTGTCGATCTCACGAGCGAGGCCGGCACCGCCGCATCGCTGGCGCGTTCGCTGGCCGAGCGCGTCGCGCCGGGCACGAACGTCGTGATCGCCGTTGCGGAGAATGCCGGGGATACGTTGACCGAGGTGCTCGGCGCGGCCGGCGCAGCGTGCACACGGCTGAACGTCTATCGTACGGTCGCCGCACCGCCGGCCGAGGAGAAACGCGCACTCTCGGCGCTCGGCGCGGATAATGTGCTGCTTGCGAGCCCGTCGGCCGTCGCGGGCTTCGTCAATCAGGTGGAATTGGACACGCGCGCCGATATCTTCACGATTGGGCCTTCGACGACAGCCGCTGCGCATGCGGCCGGGCTAAAAGTCGCGGCGCAGGCCGAGTACCCGAGCCTCGAAGGGCTCATGGAGGCCATGCAATGGGCGAGCTGATGATTCCGACACCGGGCCGTACCCGGCCGCGGCGGCTGCGCCGCACCCAGGCATTGCGCGATCTCGTCGCCGAGACACGAATCACACCGGCACAGTTCATCGTGCCGCGCTTCGTGTTGCCGGCGGACAAGGGCGAGGAGCCGATCCCGTCGCTGCCTGGCCTTTCGCAGCTCGGCATCGAGAACCTGCTTGCCGTCGTAGAGGACGAGATCGCGCTCGGCATCCGCAGCGTTTTGCTATTTGGCCATCCCGAGGAAGGTGCAAAGAAAACGCCCGACGGCGCCCTCGCCTGGGACCCGAACGGCGCCGTGCAACAGGCGACGGCAAAGCTCAAAGCCGCGTTTGGTGACGACCTCATCGTCATGACCGACGTGTGCCTGTGTGCCTATACCGATCACGGTCACTGCGGGCTCATCGAGCAGGGCCGTGTTGCCAACGACGTCTCGCTCGAGCCGCTCGTGCGCACGGCGCTGTCGCATGCCGAGGCCGGCGCCGACGTCGTCGCGCCGTCTGACATGATGGACGGGCGCATTGCCGCAATCCGCGACGGGCTCGACGCCCAGGGCTTCACCGACACGATCCTGCTGGCCTACGCCGTTAAATATGCATCGGGCTATTACGGGCCTTTTCGTGACGCAGCGGATTCCGCGCCGGCCGAAGGCGACCGGCAGAGCTATCAGATGGATGCGCGTAACGGGCTCGAGGCGCTGCGCGAGGCCGAGCTCGACGAGCTAGAGGGTGCCGACATGCTCATGGTCAAGCCCGCGCTCGCCTATCTCGATGTGATCCAGGCCGTGCGCAGCTCGACGACGCTGCCGCTGTCGGCGTACAACGTCTCCGGCGAGTACGCGGCCGTCAAAGCCGCGGCTGCAAACGGTTGGCTCGACGAAGCGCAAGTCGTACGCGAGAACCTGCATGCAATCCGCCGCGCCGGCGCCGATCAGATCATCACGTATCACGCAGCCGATGCGATCCGGGGAGGCTGGCTATGACGATACAACGCGCGAGCGGCGAGAACTCCGAAGCCTGGTTCGCGAAAGCACGCGAGCTGTTGCCCGGCGGCGTGAGCTCGCCCGTGCGCGCGTTCGGTGCGGTCGGCGGCACGCCGCCCGTGGTCCGCTCGGCGCAGGGCGCGTATGTGTTCGACGTCGACGGCAATAGTTACCTCGACTTCGTCGGCTCGTGGGGACCGCTGATTCTCGGCCACGCGCAACCGCAAGTCGTAGAGGCCATCGAGCAAGCTGTGCGCCGCGGCACCTCCTACGGCGCACCGTGTCAGGCGGAGATCGAGCTCGCCAGCGAGGTCGTCGCAAGCTACCCGGGCATCGAGCAGGTGCGCTTCGTCTCCTCGGGTACCGAGGCCGTCATGAGCGCAATCCGGCTCGCGCGTGGGGCGACGGAACGCGACCTCATCGTGAAGTTCTCCGGTTGCTATCACGGGCACATGGACGCGCTGCTCGTCGCGGCCGGTTCCGGGCTAGTCACGTTCGGCCGGCCGTCGTCAGCCGGCGTGCCCGAGGGTTACACGAACCTCACGCGCGTGCTCGCCCTCGACGACGAGGAAGCACTCGAGCAACTCTTTTCCGCAGAAGGTGACAAGATCGCGGCCGTGATCATCGAGCCGATCCCGGCAAACAACGGTCTGCTGCTGCAGCGACAAGCGTATTTGCAGAAGCTGCGTGATCTGACGAGCCGCCACGGCGCACTGCTCATTTTCGATGAGGTCATCAGCGGCTTTCGTCTCGGGCCGGGCGGCGCAGCCGAGCACTACGGGATCACGCCGGACCTTGCGACGTTCGGTAAAGTCATCGGCGGCGGCATGCCCGTCGGCGCATTCGCCGGTCCGAAAGCCATCATGGCGCATCTCGCACCCCTCGGCGGTGTCTATCAGGCCGGCACGCTGTCAGGCAATCCCGTCGCCATGGCCGCGGGGCTTGCGACGCTGCAGTTTCTCAAAGCCAACGATGCCTGGACCCAGCTCGAGGCACGCGGTGCGTACCTCGAGCAGCTCCTGAACGCCGCGCTCGAGTCGAGCCCGATACCCGCGAGCCTCGCGCGTATCGGCTCGATGTTCTGGATTGCCTGGTACGCGGACACGCCGCCGCGCACGGCCGAGGCGATTGCCGAGGAGTCCGGACCGTTCTACGCGCACGTCTTCCACGGTCTGCTCGCGCGCGGCGTTGCGCTCGCGCCGTCCGCCTACGAGATCGGCTTCGTGTCCCTCGCCCACACGCAGGAAGACCTCGAGCAACTTGCGACGACGCTTGCGAGCGTGCTCGCCGAGCTCGAATCGCCGCCGGCCTCGGGGGTGAACTGATGAGCCTCATACGCGAGCCCGTCAAGGCATTGCAGATTGGCTTTCTGGCTTTGCTGATCATCTCCGCCGCGACGGTCGCCTGGTGGATCTTCGATCACGTCACGTACGAGCGCGAGCTGCGCGACCGGCTCGCGATGCTTTACGACGCCGACGCGCAGGCCGTCACGGCGGCTTTCGCCGGAGCGGAAGAGCGCTTCGCCGAGCTCCTACCGCATTTGTCGATCGAGTCGGGACTCGCAACCGTTCGTGTCGAGGCCATCGATGCGCTCGAGCAGGAAGCGGCTTCGCGCATCAATCGCTATATCTGGGAAGGCGGCTTCTTCCTGCTCGTGCTCATCGGCGGCATGGGCGTGCTAACGCGCACGATCCGTCGCGACGCGGAGCTGCGCCAGCGGCAACAGAACTTTCTCGCCGCCGTCTCGCACGAGTTCAAGAGCCCGCTTGCGAGCATGCGCCTCTCGGCGGAGACGCTGCTGATGCGCGCGGAGAATCCCGATACGCAGCGGCTCGGCCAGCGCGTGCTCGAAGACGGCGAGCGGCTGCTGCGCATGGTCGACAACCTGCTCGATACGACGCGGCTCGAGGAAGGGCGCCACACGCTGGAGAGCGAGCCCGTCGCACTGCAGGAGATCGTCATGCACTGCATCGAAGCGATCGCCGAGCGTGCACGGCTGAGCGGAATCGCGATCGAGACGCAGATACCGAACGCGCTCGCCATCTCTGCGGACCGCGCAGCCTTCGAGACCGTGCTGCGGAATTTGCTCGATAATGCGCTCAAAGCCTGCGTCGCCGGTGAGGGCTCGAAGATAGAAGTCAGCGCCTCAGCCGGCGAAGGCCGGATCACGATTTCCGTACGCGACGACGGCCTGGGCTTTGCGCCCAAGGACGCCACAGCGATCTTCGCGAAATTCCACCGTCTCGGCGACGAGTTACGCCGCACGACGCCCGGCACCGGCCTCGGGCTCTACATCGTCAAACGGCTCGTCGAGCTATCGGGCGCCAGCATCGAAGCGGCGAGCGCCGGACCCGGTCAAGGCGCGACCGTGACGGTTCACTGGCCCGCAGCCGAGCAACCATGAGCCAGCACACGCGCATCCTGGTCGTCGACGACGAGGCGCATCTCGCCGCAGGGATCAGCGAGAATCTCGAGGCCGAGGGCTATGCGACTGACGTCGCGCACGACGGTGCCGAAGGACTCGCGAAAATTCGCGCTCATAGTTACGACCTCGTCCTGCTCGACGTCATGATGCCGCATCTCAACGGCGTGGAGGTTTGCGAGGCCATGCGTCGCGAAGGCAACCAGACCCCCGTCATGTTCCTAACCGTAAAGAGCGATGCCGAGGACCGCATCCGCGGCCTCGAGGCCGGCGGCGACGACTACCTCGGCAAGCCGTTTCACCTCAAGGAGCTCCTGCTGCGCGTCGCGGCAATTCTGCGCCGCGGCGACTGGTACGCCAGCAATGAGGACAGCCTGAGCTTCGCGGGCAACGAGATCGATTTCAAAACCTACCAAGCCCGCGCCTGGGACGGCGCGGACCACGCACTCACGCACAAGGAAGCCATGATACTCAAGGTGCTTTACGACCGAGCCGGATCGATCGTCCCGCGCGAGGACATCCTCGACAAGGTCTGGGGCTACGAGGTCTTCCCGTCCACGCGCACGATCGACAACTTCATCGTCCGCCTGCGCAAACGTTTCGAGCGTAACCCCGAAGCGCCCGAGCATTTCCATACCGTGCGCGGCGTCGGTTACCGCTTCACACTCGCGCCCGAGACGCCGAGCCCCGAATCTACCGATCGGGAGAACAGCGAATGACTGACGCGACAGACAGGCTGATACTCAAGGCCATTCGGCGCGAGCCCACGCCGAGGCGACCGCTCTGGATCATGCGCCAGGCAGGCCGCTATCTGCCCGAGTACCGCGCGCTGCGTAAAAACTACGCGTTCAAGGATCTCGCGACATCTGCCGATCTTGCGACCGAGGTCACGTTGCTGCCGTTCGAGCGCTTTGCATTCGATGCCGCGATCGTGTTTGCCGACATCATGAGCCCGCTGCCGGCGCTCGGGATCGAGTTCGATTTTGCCCCGGGCCCCGTCGTCGCAGAACCGATTCGCTCGGCGGCGGACGTCGCCAGGCTTCCCGAGCCTGATCGCGACAAGCTCGCGCCCGAGGTCATCGCAACGCTCAAGCTCTCACGCGCGGCGCTCCCGGCGCACACGGCGCTGCTCGGCTTTTGCGGTGCGCCGTGGACGCTCGCGGCCTACCTCGTCGAAGGCAGGGGCGTAAAAGACTTTCCGACGCTGCGCGCATTCGCATCGAGCGAGCCCGACGCGCTCGACGCATTGCTCGCGAAACTCTCGGCCCTCATGGCCGAGTACCTGATCCTGCAACACAAAGCCGGCGCCGACGCCGTGCAGGTGTTCGACTCCTGGGCCGGCGTGCTCGCATTGCCCGACTGGGAACGGCTGATCCGCCCGCACCTCGAGCGCCTGCTCGACACGGTCGGCGCGGCCGGCGTGCCGCGGATTTTGTTCCTGCAAAACGCGCCGCATCTCATGGAGGCGTATGCGAGCCTGCCGTGCGAGGTTCTCGCGTGCGACTGGCGCGTTGACATCGCGGGCCTGCAGAAACGATACGGTGACACACACGCCGTCCAGGGCAATATCGATCCCGCCATCCTGCTCGGCGGGCCCGAGGCCACGCGCGCTGCGGCCGAGCGACTGCTCGAGACCGTCGAGCCGATCGGTCACATCGTCAATCTCGGCCATGGCATCCTGCCGAAGACGCCGCTCGAAAGCGTCGAGGCGCTCGTCGAGACCGTGCACGATGAGAATTCACAGAGGCAAAAGTAAAGAGGGAGAACGCATGAGGAGCTCGACATGAGCGACGCACGTTCGCACGAAACACAGGCCGAGACCGAGGCGCCACCGCTGGACCTCAGCGAGAAGGGCTTGCGCCACGGCAAGCAGACCGCTCTCGACAAGCGCCTGTTCATGCAGTTCATAGCATTCGGTAACTGCGCGGAACCCCGGGCCGCTATCGATGCGCTCGAGGCTGCGGGTATCGAAGGCGTGCTGTATCTGGATGTCTCCGACGCGCAGGGCATCGGGTTACTCGTCATGAGCGAGGATCCCGACTATTTCGTCACGACCGTGCGCGATCTGCTCAACGCCGAGCCGTTCTCGGGCTACACGCACAAGCCCGAATTCAACATGCTCGGACGCACGTACTCGATCGGTTATGAGCCCGACCTCGAGGACACGCTGCTGATCAAGCCGCGCATGAAGACGCGTAACCCGGAGTTCAAATGGGCCGTCTGGTATCCCCTGCAACGCGCGAAAGTTTTTCAGACGCTGCCCGAGGCCAAGCAACGTCAGATCCTCGCCGAGCACGGCACGCTGGGCAAGCGTTACGGCTATGCCGGTCTCGCTTCAGACATTCGCCTCGCCTGCCACGGGCTCGACATGCACGACAACGATTTCGTCATCGGCCTGCTCGGCCCGAACCTGTTCCCCCTATCCGCGATCGTCCAAGAAATGCGCAAGACCGAGCAGACGTCGCAGTATCTCGACAGCCTCGGCCCGTTTTTCGTCGGCAAAGTCGCCTGGCAGTGCCCGCAGCCCGAGGTGGCAGCACGTGACTGAGCCGTCGAGCCCCGCAACACACCCGGAGCTCTACGACTCAGCGGCGCACGATTACGACGCCGTGCTCGTCGTGTCGTTTGGTGGACCCGAAGGGCCCGACGACGTCATGCCGTTCCTCGAGAACGTGCTCGAAGGCTTGAAGCTGCCGCCGCCGGCCGTCAAAGGCATCGCGCGCCGTTACGAGCGCTTCGGCGGCGTGAGTCCGATCAATGCGCATACGCGCGATCTCATTGCCGCGCTCGAAAAAGAGCTCGCCTCGCATGGCATCGACGTGCCCGTCTACTGGGGCAACCGCAATTGGCACCCTTTTTTGGCCGACACGATTGCGCAGATGCGCGAGGACGGCATCGAGCGCGCAATCGCTTTCGTCACGAGCATGTTCGGTTCGTATAGCGGTTGCCGCCGGTATCGCGAAGACCTGTACGCCGCGACCGCGAATGTCGAGGGCGCACCGATCATCGACAAGCTGCGATACGGCTACAACCATCCCGGCTTCATCGAGGCTATGGCCGAGCGCGTGCGTGACGCGCTAGAGACGATCCCGGCCGATAAGCGTGAGCGCGCACCGCTCGTATTCACGGCGCACAGCTTGCCGGATTCGATGGCTCAGCACGCGCCCTACGTGACTCAGCTTGGTGAATCCGCGGGTCTCGTCGCAGCCGCCGTCGGCCACGAGCGATGGGAGCTCGCCTATCAAAGCAACAACGCCTCCTACGGCGAGCCGTGGCTCGAGCCGCGGATCGAGGACGTGCTCGCGGAGAAAGGCCGGCAAGGCGTTACCGACGTCGTCGTTGCGCCGATCGGCTTCGTCTGCGACCA
Organism: Gammaproteobacteria bacterium; assembly: GCA_041623375.1. Classification (GTDB taxonomy): domain Bacteria; phylum Pseudomonadota; class Gammaproteobacteria; order Steroidobacterales; family Rariloculaceae; genus JAHEEM01. Next base: position 16,367 of record JBFJXA010000022.1, read on the forward strand.
CATGGAGGTCGTGCTCGATCTCGACATCGAAGCGAAGGAAGCGGCGCAGGAGGCGGGCGTCAATCTCGTGCGCGCTGGCACGGTCGGCAGCCATCCGCAGTTCGTTGCGATGATCCGTGAGCTCATCGAAGAGCGTATCGGCGCACGCGAGGCGCGGCGCGCGCTCGGCCGATTCGGGCCGAGCCACGATTTCTGTCCCGTCGATTGCTGTCTCTCAGGACGTCCGGGCGAGCCGAAACCGTCGCTGTGCCAGTTGCTCTGACTGCATCGATCGGAAGTAAGCGCATGCCCGCCGATAATCGCCACGACGTCATCGTCATCGGGGCAGGGCTCGCGGGCCTGTCCGCGGCGCTCGAGCTGCAGAACGCCGGCGTCGACGTGCAGGTCGTCGAAGCGCAAGACCGTGTCGGCGGCCGCGTGCACTCGATGCGCCAGCTCGGCAGCAACAAAGAAGCCGGTGGCACTTACATCGGCGCGGGTTATGCGCGCCTGATCGGCATCTCGGAGCGCCTCGGCGTAGAGCTCGTCGACGTAACGCCCATGCTCGAGTTCTTTCGCGAGCAGGATCTCGTGCTAGGCAACGAGATCATCCGTCAAGCCGAATGGCCGAGTCATGCGTCGAACCCGTTCCCCGACCGGGACCGCGAGCTCCTGCCGTGGAACTACCACCGCGTGCTCACGATGCGCGAGTGCCCGCTTAAGAGTCCTGACGAATGGCTCGACGCCAAGCACGCCGTTCACGATATATCGATGCGCGATTGGATGCTGGGTCTCGGACTCTCCGAGGCGGCCATCCGCTTGGGCTATGGCATCAACGTCAGCTACGGCGACGACGCCGCGGATATCTCGACGCTGTTGATGTTTCTGCGCGCGGCATTTTCTGTGCAGCAACGCGCCGCCGCGCCATCGGGCACGTTGGGACTAACGGCAAGAGACGGCGTGCAGCGTATCCCCGAAGCTATGGCCGGGGCGCTCACGAACGAAGTTCACTTCGGCAAGGCGGTCACGGCCATCGCGACGGGCAAAACCGAGACCGAGGTGCGTTGCGCGGACGGTAGTGTCTACGTTGCCGCAGACGTCATCTGCGCGTTGCCGTTCTCCGTGCTCAAAGACTTGCGCGTAGACCCGCCGCTTGCGGGCATACAAGCGCAAGCCGTAAAAGAGCTGCCGTATCAGGCCATGACGCAGGTCTATTTGGCCCACAAGTCCGAGTTCTGGAAGGAGGACGGCTACGCCGCGAGCCTGTACACCGACGGCGTCGCCGGCATGGTTATCGCCGCGCGCAACGGCGCGGATCCAGACGAAGTCACGAGTTTCACGACCTGGGCCATGGGACCCAATGCGCATCGACTCGACGCATTACCGGCCGCCGACGCAGGACGCCATGTCATCGCCGAGATCGAAGCTATTCGACCAGCCGCGAAGGGCCAACTCGAGTTCATCGAGCTCAAGTCGTGGGGCACGGACCCCTACGCGCTCGGCGGCTGGGCTTATTTCAGGCCGGGCCAGGTCAACGCGCTCGCCGCCGGCATGGGCGCCGCGCACGGGCGCATTCGATTCTGCGGCGAGCATCTCGGGTTCAAGAGTCGCGGCATGGAGGCGGCCATGGAATCGGCCGAGCGCGTCGCGCGCGAGATCCTCTCGGGCTGACGGGCCAGGCGAGGAAGCGAGATTATTCTGCCAGGGTTGTCATTCGCGCTTGGGGCGTGCCGGGTCAGTTCCCGCTCGCTTCGCTCCGCCCGAACCGCACATCATATTTATTGATCAAGCGGGGCCTGGGCTTGCCAGAACCGATCTCAGCGAACAGCATCAGCAGGTGTGCCAACTGAGTAGGGCCGGATAGTCTCTTCGGCCCCGCGGTGCGGGCGTCAATGCGCTCGACGCGAACCGCACCCGGCTCCCCAGCGCGACGACCGGCGTCGCATCGTTCGTCGCTCGATAATGCGCAGGCCGCGGCCCGTGCGAAAACGCGCGACACGAGTTGAGGGAAAAACTGAAGGGGTCAGAGCAAAAATGGGGACAAAGACCCCATTTTTGCTCTGACCCCTACAATTATTACGCCGCGGCGGCGGAGTCTTCGGGGCAGCCGCCGCGCACGGGCAGCTCGACTTCGCCGAGCAGCTCGTCGAGCGCCTCGGGCGTCTCGGCCTTGGCTGCAGCACGAAGGATGCCGAG
>JBFJXA010000023.1:0-18487 GCA_041623375.1 Gammaproteobacteria bacterium
CTCGCAGTGACGCAGTCCTTACCCGATCGTCGTGACAAGGTAGATCTCTTGCTCGCCGAAGGCGACAAGGTCTGGATGCAGTTCCGCCTCTCCGGTACGAATACGCGCAGCCTTTACGGTCTTCCGCCATCGAACGCGCGCATCGAGGTGCCCGAGCTCGGTATCATGCGTTTCGAGAATGGCGGTTGGAAAGAGGGCTGGTATTTCGGCGACGAGCTCGGCTTGCTGTTGCAGATCAGCCAGGCGGACGCGCTCGTATCAACTGCCTGAGTCGTAGCGAACCGTCGTGCGAGTGCGGGCCGCACGACGGCTCAAACTGACGCTTAATCGTCACTCGCGTGCTTCGACCATGCCACTGCGGCTCTTCGGCTCGACACCGAGCTGACGCATGACCCAGGGTTGCACGATCTCACGCTGAATGCGTCCGCCGGGCCATTCCTCTGAACGGCCCATGTGTCCGCCGACCGGATTGACCCAGGCCATCTTCGGGTCGCCGTGCTTCATCATGAGATAGAGATCGGCGATCGGCTGCTGCGTGTCCTGCTCGCCGTTGACGAGCAGCATCGGCGCAGACGGCTGGTCGATCATGCCGCGCTCGACGAGCGACAGCCGCGGCCCATAGGCCAGAAAATCCTCCATCGTATCGACGCCGTAGACGACCGAGCGGGCCGGAAACAGGTCGAACAGATATTCGAGACTGTTGACGGCGACCTTCTGCCACTCGGGTTGGAAGTAGTGATGCACGCCCACACCGTGGACGGCCGCGCCGAGCAGACGGTCACGCTCGGTATAGGCGAGCACGGCGGCCCAGTAACCGCTCCAGCTACGGCTCTGCACGACGATGCGCGAGGCGTCGATCTCCGGCCGGGTCTCGAGGTAATCGAGTGCCACCGAGAGGTAGCGTTCTGAGCCGACGTCGATGAGCAGCGGTGCCTGGCCCGTGCCCGGCATGTCGATCGCGAACGCGGCAATGCCGTTGTCGATATAGTTCTGCGATCCGGCCATGACGCCTTCCTTGCGCGAGTCGAGGCCGTTCATGCCGAACACGAGCGGCGCGGGGCTTTGCGTCTCGGGCACACGCAGGTACGCGACGATCTCGCTGTCCTCGAACGGTATCGTCACGACCTCGACGGGCGGATCGAGCAGCTTCCCGTAAGCAATGAAAGCCTCGCGTCCACTATCGTACGCGCGGCGCTTGCCTTCGGAGTGCTTCTCGGTCGGCCAACGTCCGACATCGAAGTAGCGCCACGCCCAGTAGTAGTTGTCGCGGGCTTGGTCGTCGGAGCGCGCAGCCTTGGCCCTGGCGAGATACTCCTCGCCGATCTCCGACCAGACGCCGGCCCAGTCGTCGCGCTCGAGCGTGTGCAGATTGGCCATGGCGCGCTCGGCGTCTGCCATCTTGACGCGACCGATCGGCCCTTCGCCGTTACGCGCGCGGTCGAGGGTCTCCTCTTTGAGCTCTTCGAGGCCGCGTGGCCCCCAGCTCTGGCCCGAGGCGGCGCTGCAAAGGAGTGTTAGCGTGAAAATCAATAATGTGTAGAGCCGTGTGTTCATCTCTATCTCCCCTGCATGAGGTAATCCCAGTGCTCACCGGCTTGCTCGAGCATCTCGGGCAGGTCCTCGTCGAGTAGGTAGCCTTGCTCGATGTGCTCGAGTGCGGCTGCCGCAACGAGACCGATGTATTGATCGCGGCTCTGGTAACGCTCCTCGATCGAAAGCCGCGGGTCGTTGCTGCGCTCGCGCTCCGCGCGCGTGCGCGGGAACGGAATGAACGAGCCGGACATGTGCGACATGACGTTGGTCGGCCCATAGTTCTCGTTATAGAGGTTCCAGCCCGTGTAAGTCGCGAGCGGCGCAATGAGCCAGGGCATGCGCAGCGCGCCGACCTCGTTACCGTCCGCGTTGACCTGCGGCACGAGAATCGGAAACGGCTCGCCGACGTCAGGTGGCTCTTTCGTGATGATGCCTTCGGATTCGAACAGCGGCCCGTAGTCGACGCGATAAGCGAGGTGCGGGATCTCCGGAAAGGCGATGCCCGGGATATCTGGCCAATTCACGTCCGTGTGCTCGACGAGGTCCCTGGTTTCGACGCTCGGGAAGCGGCTCGGCGGGGCCGGCGTGCCGTCGGTGACCCAGTCGTTCATGGCGAGCAGCAGGGCGCGCATCATCCATGAGAAATCGTTCGGATTGTTCGGCTGCTGGCCGTTCTCGATTTGTGGCGGAAACTCGGTCGGCAGGTGCTGTGCGCCGGCGAAATGATAGACGCGCTCGTTCTCCATCATGGGTGCGTCACGGAGTCCGTCGACAGTCGTGTGCATCAGGGATGCCGCCCGGCCCCAATACTCGTAGGACGAGAAACTGTTATAGACCTTCGGCATGAACGCCTCGGGCACGTTGCTGAGCATGCCGTCGGTCTTACCCGTGATCGGGTCCGTCTGCGCAACGCTCGTGAACGGGAATATATCCGTCGGATAGAAGAAGTTGATGAACGGATGCGCGTCGCGCGAGGCCTGGCCGAAGCGGATATTGAAGCTACCGCGTGCCGCGCCGGCGATATGCGCGATGATGCCGTCGAAGACTTTGCGCTGGTGCGTATCGGCATTGAAGCCGTCGCGGACGAAGACGCGCATCGTACGGCCGGGCTGGGAGAGCCCGAAGCCGATCGCGCGCTCGATCGTGCCGGCCGGAACGTTGAGCTCATCGGATGAGCCGTACTTGAGCAACGATACCGCGTCGCGGATACCGGCCAGGCCTAAGCCGATGACCTGGGGATTCGCAGCCTTATAGACGACTTCGTAGATCTTGAACGGCTCGAAGCCGCCTTCGAGATAAATGCGGCTTGGGTCGGGAACGATCCGTTCATTTTCCACGCGTGCGAACTGCCATTGATTGCGCGGGATTACGCGACGCGGCCCTTCGCGGGTATCGCGAACCGTCAGCACGTTCTCCGGTGCATCGGGATCCGAGACCGGATAAGCGACGTGATTGCGGTCGGCAAGCGTTCGATCGAGCACGCGGGTACGCACGTGGAAGTCGCTGCGCACGAGGCCTTCGATCGGGTTGCCGTTATCGACGGTGCGTGGCACGAAGCTGCGCGAGCCGCGCAGCCGCGACGCCGGAACGTCCCACTGCCAACCAACCCAGAGCAGCGTGAAACCCTTTTCCATGAGGAAGCCGTCGCCGTAGTTCGCCTGTGTGGTCGGAATCTGCGCGTCCCATTCCTCGCCGTCGGCGTGGGCGTGGTTGAAGAACGTCAGTAGCCTGCGGCTGCCGCGATTCGATGCGCCGAACAGCACCGTGCCGTTTGCGCGACGCATATCCAGAGGCTTAATGAGCGTGAAGTTCGCCGAGTGCTCGACACGGCCTGCAGCGTTCACGGGTGCGTATTCGATGTCCGTGACGACCTGATTCGCCGGTTCGTTCGGGTCGTTCTCGAAGTAGATCGTGCCTATGAACTGCTCATAGGGACCGGCGAGGCCGAACGAGCGCCCACTGAGCACGTTGCTGTGATGCTCGATCTCGACGCGTACGACCTCGGCAGAAGCCGTCGAGACCAGGAAAATGATCAGGCAGAGTATCCTCGCGAGCTGCATGGTTCCCCCCAAGCTCTGTCGTTATTGCGTGTCCGGCGGCGCGAACGGCCGGCCTCGTTCCTTCGCAGTCGATCTTACTACAGGGCGGCCGGGCTGGGTTCCCTCGGTGGCTCAGGGCAGCGGTGCCAGCCCCGGCTCGGCGCTCGCAGGTACGGGCGTGCGCGCCGTGTTCATGACCATGGCGAGCATCGTGTAGTACCCGATGATGCCCAGGGCATCGATGACACCACGCTCGCCGAAGGCATCGACGGCTCGAGCGTAGGTCGTATCGCTGACGCTGCGATTGCGATGCAGCTCCGTGAAGAGCGCATGAAGGATCGCTTGCTCCGCGGACATCGTATCCGGGCGACGGCCCTCGGCGATTGCGGCCACCGTTGCCGGTGCGATACCCGCCTCGAGCGCGATGGACCTATGTGCGTGCCATTCGTAGTGTGCCGTCCACTCGCGCGCGGTCAGCAGGATCAGAAATTCGCTGAGCACGGGCGGCAGCGCGCTGTCGTACCGTAAATAGTCGCCCATCGCCCGGCCCCGACGCAGGACCTCCGGGCTGCGCAGCAGCGGGTGCCACGGGCCGCGTAGCTCGATACCGCGAACGCGGCGGAGCTCCTCGACCGCTTCGATCTGATCGGGCGACATGTTCTCAGCCGGGATTGGCGGCATGCGGTCCTGAGCCTGCGCCGGGCGGCACAGGACGACGGATAGTGTCAGCAAAACCGGACCGAGTCGAAGCGTCGTTGTCATGGGTGATCTCCCTTTATCGCGTCCGCGACCGTATCTATTTCAGCAATAATCCGGCGGTCTTGCCATCGCTAGGGTGGGGCGATATCGTTGAGCGCGCCGCGCGTGGCCTCTGAGCCTTGCGCCTCGATATAAAGCTTCGGAGAAAACGAATGGCGAACGAAGGTTACCACGAGCCTGTCGACGAGCTCAGCGATGCGACTCGCGACATGCATCGTGCCATCGTCTCGCTCATGGAGGAGCTCGAAGCTGTCGACTGGTACAACCAGCGCGTCGACGCCTGTAAGGACGATGAGCTAAAGGCGATACTCGCGCACAACCGCGACGAAGAGAAAGAGCACGCAGCCATGGTTCTCGAGTGGATCAGGCGCCACGACCCGCGACTCGATAAAGAGCTCCGCGACTACCTCTTCACCGACAAGCCCATCGCGCACGAATAGCCCGATCCCTGCCGTTTTTCTCGGTTCCGGGCTCGTGCACCCGGAGAACGCCGTGTTGCAGACCGAATGTCAGCGCTGACGCCCAACTACGCACCCACGCGCGCGGATTTGATCGCGCTGGCGCGGCTCGCGAGCCCTATCGTGTTGACACAGGTCGGCATCGTAACGCTCGGCCTCGTCGATACGATCATGGTCGGGCACGTCTCGGCGACGGCACTCGCGGCCGTCGCGTTGGCGAACCTCTACATGTTCGGGATCTCGATTTTCGGGCTCGGCGTGCTGTTTGCGCTCGATCCGATCGTCGCGCAGGCGCTCGGCGCCAACGACGAGCTCGCCGTCGCCAGAGGACTGCAACGCGGTCTCTTGCTAGCCGCTATTATCGCGGTACCCACGTCACTGCTGTTGCTGCTCGTCGAGCCCGTGCTGACGCTCGTTCGTCAGCCGCCGGAAGTTATCCCGCTGGTAACGGGCTACGTCTACCGGATCATCCCCGCGATGTTTCCATTTTATGCGTTTATCGTCCTGCGCCAGACCCTGCAGGCTCACCGCCGCATGCAGCCCGTCGTGCTGACGATCATCGTGATCAATATCGTCAACGCGGTGCTCAACTACGCATGGATTTTCGGGCACTTCGGTTTCCCCGCGCTCGGTGTGCTCGGCTCGGCCTGGGCGACCTGCGTGAGCCGCTGGCTCATGGCCTTACTGTTGCTCGCTGCGGGCTGGCGTTACTTGAGTAACTATCTGCGAGTGCTGGCTCCGCGTGTGTTTCGCGTCCGAGCCATCGGCCGGATGCTCAGGATTGGTGCGCCGATCGGTGGACAAATGGTCCTCGAATGGGGCGCGTTCGGCTTCGTCGGTTTGCTCATGGGCTGGCTCGGCGTCACGCAAGTGGCCGCGCACCAGGTCGCGCTCAACCTCGCATCATTGACGTTCATGGTGCCGATGGGCATCGGCTCGGCTGCTGCCGTGATGGTCGGACATGCCGTCGGACGTGAGGATCCGGAGGGTGTACGGCGTGCGTCGGTCGCCGCGCTGATCGTAGCGGCGGGGTTCATGTCATTCGCGGCGCTGCTGTTCATCGTGTTGCCGACACAGCTCGCGCAGCTATATACGAACAGTGCTGACGTCGTAGCACTCGCGGCGTTGCTGCTGCCGATCGCCGGTCTGTTTCAGGTGTTCGACGGGTTGCAGGTCGTGTCCATGGGGCTGCTGCGCGGACTCGCGGATACGCGCGTGCCGATGCTCGTCAGCGTCGTTGGCTTCTGGTGCATCGGTATTCCCGTGAGCTTATGGCTCGGGTTCGCGCGCGATCTCGGCGCGCGCGGGCTATGGTGGGGATTCGTGGCGGCGCTCGGGATGGTCGCGGCCATCTTGCTCGCGCGCCTGAAATATCTCGAGCGGCGCGAGATCATACGCGTGATTATCGACGAGTATGCGCACGAGGAGGGCACGGGATCTTGAGCAACTCCAATACGCCTGCCGCCAGGCCCCGCATGTGGATACTGGCCGTGTATCTTGCGCTGTTCGCGCTCGTCATTCCGTGGTACTGGCCCGCCGCGGACAGCCGCCACGTGCTCGGAATTCCGCTGTGGGCACTCGCGACGCTCGCGGCCGTGTTTTTGACGTCCGTGTTCACGGCATGGGTGTATCTGACGCAGTCCGACGGTGAGGGCGATTGATGTTCGAGCTCCTGCCATTCGGACCCGGCGCGTGGGCCTTCGTGAGCGGCTATCTGTGCTCGCTGCTCCTGATCGGCTGGATCGGCTATAACGCGCGACGCGAGGACACATTGGAGGATTTCTATCTGGCCGGGCGCGGCTTCGGGTTCGTCGTGCTCGTGCTGACACTCTATGCGACGCAGTACAGCGGCAACAGCGTTTTCGGCGTCGCCGGTGCTGCCTACCGGGAAGGTTTCGGCTGGCTCATCAGCGTGCACTACATGCTCGCGATCATCGTGTTCTACCGCGTATTCGCACCGCGGCTACACGCGCTATCGCGGCGCAGAGCCTATGTGACGCCCGTGGACTATCTGCACGAGCGCTTCGGCTCGCGCGCGCTCTCGCTGCTCGCATCGATCGTCATGATCGTCGCACTCAACAACTATCTGCTCGCGCAGCTCATGACAATGGGCCGTGCATTGCAGGGTCTCGCGGGGCCCTATGGCGATGTTGCCTACAACTATGGCGTCATCGCGCTCGCCCTGATCATGCTCGTGTACGGCACGCTCGGCGGCATACGCGCGATTGCCTGGACTGACGTCATCCAGGGCGCCGTGCTGCTGGTCGGCTTCGTCGTGCTGCTCGTCATGCTCGTCGACGAATTCGGCCCCTTATCAGCCGCAACCGAGCGCGTGCTCGCGTCACCGGATGCCGCGAAGATTGCCCGACCGAGCGGGGCGATGCTGCGCGAGTGGGCCAGCTACATTCTGATCGTCGGCATGGGCGGCGCGCTCTATCCGCACGCGATACAGCGAATCTACGCATCGAAGTCACAGCGGGCTTTGAACCAGAGCCTCGCCGTCATGGCGTTCCTGCCGTTCGTCACGGCGCTCATCGCCGTGATCGCAGGCATCTACGGGCTCGCTTACGTCACGGGTCTCGAAGGAGCGGGCACAGACCAGGTGCTCGCGAGCCTGTTACGTGTCATTCAGGCCAACTCGGCGATCGGCTACGGGATCGTCGTGTTGATATTGAGCGCGGTGCTCGCAGCGTTGATGTCGACGGCGGACTCGGCGATGCTGGCGATTTCCTCGATGTTCACTAAAGATATTTACGGCGTGCATATCCGGCGCGGTGCGAGCGAGGCCGACATGACACGCATCGGTAAGCGCTGCTCGTGGATCGTCGTCGGGACGCTGGCGGCGTTGGCCATTGTTCTCAAGGAGCAGGCTTCGCTGATCGGCTTGCTCGACCGAAAGTTCGATATTCTCGTGCAGCTTGCACCGGCTTTCATGCTCGGTATTCAATGGCTCAGGCTCGAGGCGGGACCCGTTCTCGTCGGACTCGCAGCCGGGTTAGCGATCTCTTTGCTGCTGGCCTTTGGCCCGTTCGATTTCGTCATTGCCGGCAAAGTCTGGGGTATACATCCAGGCCTGTACGGCCTGGCCGTGAATGCGAGCATCGCTGTGCTCGGGTCGCTCAGGGCTCACCGCGCCCACACACCGACAACCTGAGACTTCGGTCCTCGAGGCGCGCAGACACTGAGCGGCATGGGTGGTAGCTTACGTAGAACGGCGTCGAGGACTGTGAGAATGAAATTTAGAATAAGATTACAAATCATTGTTATTAATAATTATTTCTCCCAGATCATCGCCGTCGTCGCACTGGGCTTAGCGTGGGGGAGCCCGGCAGTCGCACAACCGAATGCCAGCATCGCTCTACAGGAATGCGAGGCCTTCGAAGGCCTTGCCGTGCCGGCTGCCACAATCGGCCTGCCGAGCCGAGGCGCCACAGTGCTCGTCGCTGAGCGCCTGGTGCCTCAGCCGCGAACGGTTGCCGAGAACGGCGAGATCGTCCTGCCGCTGCCTTCGTACTGCCGGCTCGCCGGCGAGATTAGCTCGATCAACGCGCAGGCGCCGGAGATACGGTTCAACATCAACCTGCCGCTGACATGGAACGGCCGGGCCATGCAATCGGGCGGCGGCGGCCTCGGTGGCGCCGTCAACACGGCGCCGGGTGAGAAGGCCTCGGGGCGCTGGGATCCGCAGCCCGTGACCGAGGCGTATCCGTTGACGCGTGGCTGGGTCACGTTCGGCGGTGACGAAGGCCACCGGCGCGGCGACATCTCGTTTATCTACAACGACGAGGCACTACGCAATTGGGCCGGCGATGCGTTGAAGAAGATTCACGACGTCGCGCTGGCCCTCATCGAGCGCGCGTATGGGCAGTCACCCGAGTACGTGTATTTCAACGGCGAATCCGCCGGCGGTAAGGAAGCGCTCTACGTTGCGCAGCGCTACTCGGCCGACTACGACGGCATCATGGCCGTGTCACCCGTGCTGAGCTGGACGTACATTCATATCGCCGACAACTACATTCGCAGCCGTCTCGTCGACAACTGGCTCGACGCCGCTTCGATAAAGCTCATCGCCGATGCAACGCGAGCTGCGTGCGATGCCGACGACGGTCTGGCCGACGGGGTCCTCGCACGTTACCTCGACTGTCGCATGAATCCCTACGACCTCATGTGTCCGGGAGGCCGGACGGGCCAAGGCTGCCTGTCGCGCGGGCAGGTTCACACGCTCAACGCGATTCGCGAGCCCTGGGTCATGAACGTGCCGCTCGCCTACGGCGTCAATCGCTTCGCGGGGTTCGGCATCACGGGCGATGAGGACGGTCCCGAGAACCAGTATGCGTTCTACATGGTAGGCACCGAGCCGCCGGCCTATCCGCTGCCGGCCGGGCGCGGTTTTCAGCCCGGCCTCGGCGCGATCATGAATTTCGGCGCCGTCTGGGTGCGCCACGTCATGGTGCAGGACGAGGCGTTTGAGCCCTACGACTTCTATCCGCCTGCGTATGCGGATCGCATTCAGTACATCTCGGGGCTGTTCGATTCGACGAACCCGGATCTGTCACCGCTGCGCGAGCGCGGCGGTAAGCTCATGATCCTGCACCATTCAGCGGACAACGCCGTGAGCACCCCGATGGTGGCGGAGTACTACCGCAGCGTCGTTGCTGAGATGGGTCAGGCGGCCGCGGACGACGTGCTGCGGCTGTATATCGGCCCGGGTGGCGCGCACAACGGCACGGGTGTCGCGCAAGCCGATACGTTGAGCCGGCTCGTCGACTGGGTCGAGCGCGGCGACGCGCCCCCGGTCGAAATACCGATCTATGACATCGATCCGACGACGCACGAGACGCGCCGCGGCATGGTTGCGTGCGCGTATCCGCGCTACGCGCACTACGACGGCAGCGGTGACCGCAACGCAGCCACTAGCTTTAGCTGCATAGACCGAAAGGACCCGCTCGCGTACGACCGCGACGCACGTTAAATTCCCACGTGCTTAGCGAGCGCGCGCCGATGACGATAGACGCCGTAGGCCGCAGCCGCGAGTAGTGCGCCGCCGGCTGCGACCGCGATGAGTAGCCAGCCACGCTGTTGCAGAAAGCTGTCACCGATATAGACCGTACCGACTGCGAAGGGCAACTCGACGAGACCTAGCGCGATCGCGAACGGGACGAAGCGGTACCGAATGCTGCCCAGCACATAGCCGGGTATCTCCGACGGCAACATCGTCTGGAACAGGACAATGTGAATGAAGCGCGTGTTGCGGTTCACGCGCAGCTCGAAGCTCGCGAGCCGTTCCTCACCGACGATGCGCGCAACGACGACACGTCCGAGATAGCGTCCGACGACATAGGCAACGACGCCCCCGATGAACCAGCCGAGCCAGAGCAGGAATAAGCTGACGCCGAATCCCCACGTAAAGATGCCGACGGGTACGAGGATGGCGCTGGAGAAGAATGCGAGCATCGCCGAAGCCATCGCGAGCAGAACGAACGCGATCATGCCGAAGCGCGGGTAGTCGGAGATGATCGCCTCGACGGCTGCGAAGATCTCCTGACTGCGATCGTGGAATGCATCCGACGCCGCGAGCAGGCCGACGATGCCGATCAAACCGCACGCGAACAGGATATTCCGTTGGATGGCGCGGTTGCCGAGCGCCTTCACAGGCCCTAGAGTAGTTTTTTTCATTTGGGCCGGATCTTATCACCGGTCGACCGTCGGCGACGGGAGGTCGAAATCATGCGGACTCGAATTGGAATTGCTCGAAGACGGCACGCGCCCTGGACCGCCGCGCTACTCGTCGGTCTGGCTGCACTCGCGACTACCCAGCCTGGTGCGGGGCAACGCACGCAGATCGCGCCCTTCGGGCCTGACACACCCGGCGGTGCAGCGCTCGTCGAGCGCTTGCGCGAAGGCGGTCTGGTCATGTACTTCCGGCATGCCGATACGACCGGGACGACGTGTGATCGAACCTATCGCATTGGCGATCGCGCCGGACAGCGCAATATCTCCGAGGACGGGCGCGAGCAATCGCGACGTATCGGAGCCGTGATGCAAGCGCTCGAGATTCCTATTCACTATCCCGTATTGACGGGGCCGGTGTTTCGCGCGCGTGACACGGCCGAGCTCGCATTCGGCGTCGATCGTGTCGAGGTTACGGACAGCTTGCTTGCCGACGACTATGCGGGCTCGAGGCTGAGCTGGGTGCTGTCCGAGCATCGCCGTTTGTTTTCCGAACCTGTAGCGTCCGGCGGTAACCTCGTTCTCGTCGGTCATCGCACGCCCGGACTCATTGCGAGCGATCGTCAGGTGACGCGCGCTAACTTTCCCGAAGGCACGGCGCTCGTTATCGATCCCAATGACGGCGAGCCGTTGGTCATAGGCGTGCTCGAGCTCGCGCCGATACCGGGTGCGATCGGTGATCTGTGTTAGAGCCCGAGGAAGCGCGCAGGATTTGTTTTCGTCATGGCGTCGAGCTCGGCCTCGCTGAAGCCGGCTTCGCGTAGCTGGCCGATATAGCCGGCGAAACCGTCGGCCGGCGTCGGACGCATGACCTGACCCAGGTCGGTGCTCAGGATCACGTGCTCGGGCCCGACGGCGCGAATGCGCTCGGCGAACGCCTCTTGCGTCATCTGCGCCGGAGCAATCGCCAGCGCGACCGGATACTCGAGCCACGCACCCATGGCGGCAGCCTCGCGTTGCTGCGCGACCGACATCTGGACCATGCGTGATTCGGGATGTGTCACGATGATGCGCTCGACACCGGCGGCTCGGGCGAGCGGAATGAGCGCGAGCGTCTCCTCGGGGCTCGAATGGCCGGTCGCTAGAGAGAGATCGTACTGTGCGATGAGCTCGAAAACGCGCAGGACCTCGGGCAGCGGCTCGCCGTCGCGCATGACGGGCACGTGCGACGGGTTCGGTCTGACAGTCAGATGACCGTGCTCGGAGTCAAACGTCGGCAGCCAGACGACCTTGCCGTGGCCGCCCGTCGTCCGCGCCATGTGCTCTACGGCCGCAGGATTGACGCCGCCGAGTGTGCTGTTCAGCGCGATGCCGCCGAAGAACTGGACGTCGGGTACGATTTGCGAGACGAGATAGGCGAGCGACGCCGTATGCGTGTAGTGATTTTTCATGACGACGGCACGCATGCCGGTGCGCTGCGCCATGCGCGCGACTTCGAACGCGTCGAGTCCGCGGGGGCCGCTGTCCGGCGCATTGTGCACGTGCACGTCGATGACGCCTTCGAGCTGAGCGAAGGCAGGTGCGGCGACAACCAAAGCCAGTGCGGCAATTGACGGTTTGAGCATCATGAGGGCATTCTGCCGTCGGGAGACCGCTTGTGACAAGCGCTGAATCGTTCGCGTGGCATCGATGTCATGGCGGTCTGCTCGCGGCGAGGTGTGGCGATGTTGAGTTCCGAGCAACGCGGCGTGCTGATTCGGATATTTACAGCGTTGGCCCTGACGTTCGTAGCGCTGACGGCTGCCATTCTCTGGCCGCCCGACATGCTGCTGCCCGCGAGCGAAGGCCACGTCGCGTTGGTGGCGGCGCTCGAATGGGACACGCTGCTCGCGCTCGCGCTGCTCGTATCGAGCATACGGCTTGCCAGGCTCCGCTTCTTCTCGCCTGAGGATATCTCCGGTGGTGGGGCGAGTAGTGGAACGCAGCGCGCGCAGCAGCTACAGGCGATCCTGCAGAACACGCTCGAGCAGGTCGTGCTCGCGGTCCTCGTCCACGCCGCCTGGGCTGTGACGATGCCGCTGAGCTGGCAGGCCGCGGTTCCGACCGCCGTTTCGTTTTTCGTGATCGGCCGCGTGCTGTTCACCGTCGGCTATGCGCGCGGTGCACCAGGCCGCGCCCTCGGCTTTGCGCTGACGTTCTATCCAACCGCCGTCATGCTGTTCCTGTTGTTGCTGCGCCTAGCGGCGGACGTCTTACCGGTGGGGGCGTAGGTTTATTTCCGGTTAGGGTCGCCTGGCCGCGTCTATAAAGCCACGCCCAATAGTCTCGGCGCATTCTCCAACCACCAGGGCGAGGTCCAGAAGATCCGTCCAGCAATCATCCAAGATCCGAGTAACGCAATTCCGACCACATACGAGCGGTGCAGCATGCCCCGCTTGACGATATCGTAGCCCAGTGCCGGCAGTATCAAGAGCGACAGGTAGAAATGCCGCGCATCGAGGAGCGTCATTCCGAAGTCGGGGAGCACGTTGGTCACGGACAGCAACCGGCCCAGTCCGGGGATCATCAGGACCAATGTCGCCAGGATCATCAATCGTCTGTGTGTCTCGTTATCCTTTCGGCGCACGAGGAATGCCCAGACGTAAAAAACTGGAAACAATAGATAGCTCGATCCATGGATCAGCAAGATCGAGGCTATATACCGCTGCACCTGTGCAACCTGTTCCGGCGCGGTCTCGGACATCGCGAGAACGTTGGTTTCCGTTGCGAACGTCTCGAGGCCGTACAGATCCATGCCATACATGGAAATGAAAATGCACGGGGCGAGGACCAAGGAGATCATTCCCAGCTTTCTGTGAATGTCCAAGCGGTTCTTGTGTGCGAGCGTGGATTGCGCCAACAACAGGAGCAGCCACGATGTCATCGATACCGCGTGAAAGTGAACGACGAATGGCGGTGGCGCCTGTTCGCCAGACAAAACTCTAGAGATCAGACCGAGAGACGTAGGTGCAAAACTTGCGATCGCCGTAACGATAAACAGGACGGCCATGAATACATAGATAGCGCTAGATGTATTCCTCGTTTCTTGCATGAGATCGCCCGACTCCGGCTACATCGGTTTCAATCCATGGAAAGAAACGCAAATAACCAGAATGCCGTTAACGTCCCGCATCGATGAAGTCGATGATCTCGCGTCCTAGGGCCTCATCCGCCGTATTGAAATGGTAGACCATGGAAAGGTGGTTGTGACTCGACAGTCGTGTGAAACGTGGGCATGCGCCATCGCGCATGCACAAGGCCCAAAATAATTCCGCGCCGAGGATATCCAAGCCCGGATTGTCGTATTCGGCGACTACGATAAAGGTCGGGATGCGCGCTGCGTCCTGTATGTGGTTGATCGCCGATCTTTGCGCGTATAAACGCTCGTCAGTGCCGAAATAGGCTCGGACATTGTCGAAGTTCGGGTCATTGCTAGCGGGCATTACGCGGTAGCGGCCGCTCATCAGTACCATGCCCGCTATTCCCGGCCCGCGCTCAGGCTGGAGAGAGTCGTCGAACGCATAATTGGCGACGTGCGTTGCCCCGGCCGAGTGACCGATGAGATAGATGCGTTCGGCGTCTCCTCCGTATCGCGGTCCGTTTGATCTGAGCCATCGCACGATGGCGCCGACATCTTCAGCACCTGCAGGCCAGGGCGCGTCCGGAGCGAGCCGATAGTCCGCGTTAATGCCCAGCATGCCCATCCGCGCGAAATAGATGCTTATGTTGCGATAGGTTTCCTGACTTGCGTTTCGCGATCCACGGACGTAGGCACCGCCATGAATAAATACGACGATCGGCGCATCGCTGAGCCCCGCTTTCCGATACAGGTCGAGGTGGTGCTCATCCGCCGGACCGTATGCGATATCCGTCGTCGACAGCACACCGTGCTTCGGCGCGTCTCTGAGAAACGGAGTGTAGATCTCCAAGGTTTTCTGAATATTGCCGGAAATATCATCGCCCCAAACCGGACCAACCGAGTCGAGGAACTCTTGAATATTGCCAGGCGATGCGGTTACTTGCGCCGTCGCAACACTCGTTGCGAGAACGATCAGCAAGAGTGCGAAAATTAATCTCACTATCCATTTCCTCCGAGTTGCCTGCGCTCGTGCTTAAGCGCTACCAACCATCAGCAGACGCTCTCACGTCAGGGAAGAAAGCTCAAGGGGTTTCCCGGTAGACTTGCGCACGGGAAGTAACTACTTTACGAGTAGCTCGTGGCGCTCGTGTGGCTGCCACCGCTCGGAGAGGGCCGCGGCCCGTAACAAATCGTCAACTCGGAGTCTCAATGATGGTCAAACTCGCTCGTACATTAACGATCGTATTTCTTGTTGTAGCCGGCTCGTCGTCAGTCTCGGCGGAGACGATCGCCGTTATCGGAACCGGCAACGTCGGTGGCGCGCTCGGTCCTAGATTCTCGGAGCTCGGCCACGACATCATCTACGGGTCACGCCAGCCGCAGCGTGCGGACGTGCAAGCGCTCGTCGCGCGCACCCATGGGAATGCGAGAGCAATGCTGCCGGCAGAGGCGGCAGCCGCAGCCGATATCGTCGTCATGGCGACGAAATGGGCAGACGCGGAGGTTGCTCTGAAAAGTCTGGGTGACCTGTCCGGCAAGATCATTCTCGACCCCAACAACGCCGTGCGCATCAACACGGCCGGCATGCGGGAACTGGACGTGCAGACGTCGACGGCGCAAATGATTCAGAACTGGGCGCCGAGCGCAAAAGTCGTCAAGGCCTTCAACACGCTTGGCGCGGGCACGATGGCGAATCCCAGCAGCGCCGGTGGGCCGGTGACGATTCCGATTGCGGGCAACGATGCCGATGCGAAAGCGGTCATCGCCGGTCTCGTCAAGGGAATCGGTTTCGATGTCGTCGATATGGGTGACATCTCGGCAGCACACGTCATCGAGGGCATGCTGATTATCCGAGGTAACGCGGGCACGATGGGCACACCCTTCAATTATTACTTTCGACCGGTGCCGGAGAGTTAGCCGCAAGCCGGGCCGCGCGGGAGTCGGCATGCTGGCGTCGCAGCATCGGAGAAAACTATGAAAATGGATCGCAAGACGTTTCTTCGTTTCATGTCGGCAACGGCCGCCTCGGCAGCGTTCGGTAATCGCGTGCTCGCACAGGCGCCTGCAGGCGGCGCGGGTGCCGCGAGCGCGTCCGCGGGGCCGGTCTTGATCCGCGGTGCGGATCTACTGACGATGGATCCCGAGCTCGGGGAGATCGAACGCGGCGACGTCCTGATCGAGAACGGCCGGATTGCAGCCGTCGGCGAAGGGCTGGCGCGCGAAGGCGCCGAGATCGTCGATGCGAGCGGCATGATTCTCATGCCGGGCATGACGGACGGTCATCGGCACGTCTGGCAAATCATCGATTCGGGCCGGCTCGCGAAAACCTCCCCATCGTTGTACGCGGGCTATCAGGAATGGAAGATGCGTACGATCGTGTCACTGACGCCCGAGGACTTCTATCTCGCCGGGCTCGTCGGCGGTTTGCTGGCCATTGACTCCGGCGTCACGTCGATCATCGACTACGCGCACGGTCAGATCAACGCGGAGACGGCGCTGGCTTCTGCGCAGGGCGTCAAGGATTCGGGAATCAGCGGCTGGTTCGCATTTCAGATGGGCGTCTCCTCCTCGTACGGACCCGGAGACACGATTCCGCTGGCGCAAGCCGACGCGCAACGAATAGCCAGGACGACGGAGACGCATTGGACGACCGCAGAGCGACTGCAGAAAGAAGTATTTTCCGACAGCAGTGCGCTCATGCAACTGAGTCTTGCGCCGGCTTCCGGCAACGGCAGCTCGCTTGCGGAGATCGAGACGGAGTGGTCCCGGATCAGAAGCATGGGTATCGAGATGGTCTCAGCGCACCTGCACAAGACGGCGCGGCCCATGCCCGAGGGATACATGGGGCATCGGGACTCCGGCATTCCGGACCTCCATGAGGCCGGGCTCCTCGGGCCCGACTATCACGCGACGCACGCCAACCGACTCACGGCCGAGGAGCTCGCGATGCTCAGAGACAGCGGCGGCATGCTCTGCGCCACGACGATGGGGGAGTTTCCCTATGTCGCGGCAGGCGCGCACCGCGGTCCGTCGATGCATGCGCGTGCGCGAGCCGCGGGCGTGGCGGTCGGCATCGGCATGGACGTCAGCCTCGTGCTCACGCACGATTATTTCGAGCACGTGCGTGCGGCGTTCTGGTCGCATTACATGGAACCGGCCGGGACGGAGATCGCGAGGGACTACCATGCTGCAGACGTGCTCGATTTCGCCACGACGCTCGGTGCGCGAAGCATACGGTTGGGCGATGTCACCGGAAGTATTACGGCAGGCAAACGAGCCGACCTCGTCCTGCTGAGAACCGACCGTATAGGCTTCCCGATGCAGGGTACCCTTGCCGATCGCGTCGTGAACCACGCCGCGCGTGAGGACGTCGACAGCGTCTGGATCAGTGGCGAAGTCAAAAAGCGCAACGGCGAGATGATCGGCGTCGATTGGAGCGACCTCAAGGCGCAGATCGCAGCGGCTCAGGCGCGCTTTGGACGCTTGGCCGACAGCGTGACATTCACCTGATCCGTTCGAAGAGCCGACCGCTGTATCCGTCATGCAATTTACTCAGGTTATGTCAGTCGCCGGATATGCGATAGAGGCGGTTGGCGTATTCGTAATCATTCTCGGATCGCTGATCTGCTCTGTCACTTTCGTTCGGACTTTTCGACATCTGCCCGAGGGTATCGCATACGCGACATACCGACGACAGCTGGGACGATCGATCATTCTGGGCTTGGAGTTTCTGATCGCGGGCGACATCATACGGACCGTCGTTGTCGCAGATACGCTAGAGAACGTTGCCATCCTCGGGCTGATCATACTGATCCGCTCGTTTCTCAGCCTGACGCTTCACCTCGAGGTCGAAGGTCGCTGGCCATGGGAAGCACAGGGGCGCGGTGCAGACTAGATCCACGTCACCGATCTCTTGCTGCTGCATCGAGTCGGAATGCGGGCCAAGAAATGCCTGATCTCGTCCTCTCCGACGTGCGCGATAGATTACTGGCGCTTCGCGCAGAGCTCGAGGCGGTCGCCGCGACTGGCGAGGCGTCATCGCGAACGGTCGAGCTCGATCAAGCGCGCGTAGGGCGACTGTCGCGCATGGATGCGCTGCAGGCGCAGGCGATGGCGCAGGAATCCGGCCGACGTCGCGACGCTATGTTGCGTCGCATTGCGGCGGCACTCGAGCGTGTGCAGAGCGGTGAGTACGGCCTATGCCAGTCCTGCAACGAGCCGATACATCACAAGCGCCTGCAATTCGATCCTACAGCGCTGCTGTGTATCCAGTGTGCCGAGCGGGCAGAGCGCTCGACGTGAAGGCGTCTGGCAGACGGCGCTAAGCGCTATAGGCTCGAGGTCGAGTCCGAGGTCAACCCGCGGCCTTCTCCGCGGCCTCGAGCGTCTGCAGGATGAGCGTATTGATCGTCATTGGTCCTACGCCACCGGGATAGGGCGTATACGCGCTGCAACGCGGAATGACCGCCTCGAGGTCCACGTCGCCGCATTTTTCCGGGTGAGCACCGGCGTCCACGACGACGGCGCCTTTCTTGATCCAGTTGCCTTTGACGAATCGAGGTTTGCCGACGGCTGCGACGACGATGTCCGCCCTGCGCACGACATCTGCCAAGTTTTCCGTGCGTGAGTGGCAGATTGTCACGGTGGCGTTAGCGTTGAGCAACATCATCGCCATCGGTTTCCCGAGAATCGGACTGCGGCCGATTACGACGGCGTCGCGGCCCTCGACGGGAATGTCGTAATGGGCCAGCAGCCGCATGATGCCAGTTGGCGTACAGCTGCCGTAGGACGGCTCACCCATTGTCATGCGTCCGAATCCCAGCGACGTCACGCCATCGACGTCCTTGGCGAGCGCGATGCGGTCGAAGCAGGCACGTTCATCGATCTGTACGGGCACGGGATGCTGCAGC
>JBFJXA010000024.1:0-18388 GCA_041623375.1 Gammaproteobacteria bacterium
CATCACGACGAGGCTCGCCCACATCGCGTGACGGCCCTCGCGCCGATCGGGATTGCCGAAGATCGTGACGCGGTCGCCGGGCTTGAACGTGTTCTTGTTCCAACCATAGTTGCGATAGAGATCCTGGACGCTCGTAAACTCTCCGGCCCATTGCGTCACGTTACCCTGCTCGTCAGTGACGTCGAGAAAAATTCCGACGTGCGGATTGATGAACTGCCAGCCCGTGACGACTCCCGTGACGCTGATCGTGCGGTCGCGGTCGTAGGCCGAATTGGCATGATGAGCGAATGACGGGCTCGCGAGCCCCGCGAACAGGACAGCGGCACCGAGCACACTGCCCGAGCGAAATAGACCAAGACTCATAATGACCTTCTCCGATGACTATACGAGCGGAAAACGCGCCACGGCGCGTCTGCTACTCCGCCATTTGGCTCCCACCAGATAGGCCGAAGTTTACCATCGGGGGCCAGTCAGAGAGCGCCTACTCCTGACCCGGGCGCATCTCGGGAAGCTGCGAGAGCATGAGCTCCTGGCAGATGAACTCCGCGATCTCGAAATCCCTGAGCCTGAAAGTCAGCGTGCCCGTGAACGGCTCCTCGTAAGCGATCGGGTCGTCGATCGTCACCTCATTGACGAGCGTCTGCGCATCGGCACGGCGAATGCGCTCTATGACTCTTACCGCGTCGCTGAACGGGTGGCCGACCCGATCGATCCAACGCTGCACGTTCTCGCCCTGCCAGCCGAGCATGTGACGCGTCTCGATGACGAGCGTATCGCCCTCGTAGTGGCCGATCGAGTAGCCGTTCCAGGTGTGCAGAGGCACCTCGGGGAATTCACGCCCGTCCATGTATATAACGCGCCAGAAATGGTCCACCTCGAAGAGCATGAGCGCGCGATCGGGCAGCTGCACGATCTCGAACGGGCGCGGCCGGTAGTACGTCGCCGGAAACCCCATCGGCAGGCACGTCAGCTCGGCGGAGTTTGCCTCGGTTGCCGAGGTCGTTCGGGGACCGTGAATGGGCCTGGCGAGATCGAAACGCTCCCGCCCCCAGGCCGTCATCGGCGGCTCGGGCACGAGCGAGGAGTCTCCGGGAAACGAGCGTTGCCAGACGCCTGACAGGTGCGGCGTGTCTTGCTGCGACGACTGGGCCAAAGCCATGAGCGGCAAGCAGCATGCCGCTGCCAACGAGAGCATCGCGCGGGTTGGATATCTGCCCATTGAAGCCTCCTCGAGAAAGTGGGGAATCATACGTGCTCGGATGAGCACGAGAATCGAATACGCCAGGTTATGTAACTTCGATCAGTCCGGCGCGCTTCTGAGATCGACCTCCGTGCCGTCCGCGAACACGACGATTCTCGATGCCAGATTGGTGCTGCCGTTGTGGGCCGGAAAACCCGTCACCGTAACCGTATCGCCTGGTTTGAACGTATCCTTGTTCCAGCTGAAATGACGGTAGAGATCGAGCGTACCTTGAAACTCGGCGGTCCACTCTACGACGTTGCCGCTCTCGTCGACGGCCTCGAGCCAGAGCCCTGCATGGGGATTGATGAACTGCCACTGGATGACCGTTCCCGTCACGGTCACGGTCCGCGACCGGTCGAAGGCCGAGATGGCATGGTGCGCAGAAAGCAATGCCGGTGCGAGCACCGACAACCCGGAAGCCACTACCGTTGCGCTAAGCAAGCCGCGTTTCGTCATGGGCTATTTATCTCTACCTGGAAGATACCCGACAATTTTCCCGGCTCACCCTGGAAAGTCAATTCGGGGCGCCCGCAGACATCCTGCCGTGGCGCGAAAGCGACTATACTTTTCCCGGTTTGAAATAATAACGAGGAAGGGGATTCCCATGGGAGACTCGGGACGCGCCGGCGCGTGGTGGGGCCTCAACGAGCTACAGCTCGCCTACGCGCTGTTCAGAATCACGCTCGGCGTGAATATTCTCGGCCACGGGCTCGTGCGCATCATCTATTTCGGCCCCACCGGGCTAGAGCCCTGGGTCCTCGAGCAGGCGGCGCTGTTCGAGGGGCACTTGCTACCGATGTGGCTCGTGCACGGGTTCCTCTATACGCTGCCGTTCATCGAGATCGTGCTCGGCGTCTTGACGGCGTTCGGCTTGTTCACGCTCGAGGCGCTCGTCGCGGGCACGCTCATGATGTTCGTGCTCGTGTTCGGCAACCTCGCGAGACAGGCCTGGGGCACGGTCGGCAACAATATGCACTACGTGCTGTACTACTGCCTGCTGATCGCGGCGATCCGCTACAACTGCCTCGCACTGGACACACGCCAGGCCTAGCGAGACCGGCTCAGTTATTGGTCGCGCATTCGTACGGACGCACTTCGTCGTTCGGCCTGTAGCCCCAGCGCTTCGTCAACACGACTGGCTCGGTGAAGGTCGCAGGATCCGTGACCGTCATCTCGTACTCGAGGCGGCTGCCGTCAGCGTTGAGCTCGAAGCGCTCTACGATGTGCACGGCATCGCTCTGCGGAATACCGGTCTTGTTGAACCACGGATAATCGACGTGCGTCGTTTCGACGACCAAGACGTCGCCTTCCCAGCGCCCGACCGAGTTGCCGAGGATACTCGCAGGTCTCGCCCGGGCGGTCTCGTGATCGGTCATCGCGATGCGGCGAACCGTGTCGTACTCTTCGAGCCGCAGCACGATCTCATCGCTCTCGTCGACGAACTCCATCGGGTAAGGCTGCTCCATGATCAACGGCATACCCTTCAGCGCACAATTCAACGTCGGATCGTCCCGGACCGGATCGAAAGCCGCTCGAACTGCCGCGGCTTGCGGTGTAAACGGATAGCTGTCGTTCCACAACGCGCCGCCGCCGCCGATGCTCGTCCAGACGCGAAAGATTCCGAGTGAACCGGTCAGATCAGCCGTGATCGCACCGCGCATATCGGCGGCGCCGACGGTGTCCTGTGACCAGCGTGGCAAATACGCGGATCCGAACAGAATCTCGCGACCGTCCTCGAGGAGCACGTTCGTGAGCCAGAGCGCGTGCTCGTCGATCCTTCCGGGATTGCCCGCGACGCGAACACGCGTGCCCGGCGCGACGAGGTCGGGTGAAAGCCCGAAACGACTGACGATGCTGACCGAGTTCGTCTCGAGGTCCCATGAAGCCGATTCGCCGGCCGCATCGCCCGTGCGCAGCGTGAGGTGGATATGCGGATTGCGCCAACGCACGTCCGTGATCTCGCCGCTGAGCTCGATGACTCGTCCGCGATCGTAGGCCGGCGCCGTGGCATGGTGTGCCAAACCGGGCGGTGCGCTGAGCAGGATCGCAACGAATGCTGCGAGGGTAGCTATCCCGGTGCTTCGTTTCATCGACTTACACGCATTTTATAGAGGGCCCGTCAGAGTCTACCGCAGGACAATTGGTCGCAGAAACCCGGGCTGTGGCCGCAAAGCCCGGACGCGGCAGACGCCGCGCGAGGGTCGCCGATCAGTCGACGAACGGCGCGCTGATCGTCCCGACCACGCGCAGACCACCGGCAGCAGTCGGTCTGACGACGACGATCTCACCTTCCGCGGGATAGTGGCGCACGAGTGCACCGATATTGACCTGGTGCGTCACGAGGATCGTCGGCACGCTCAAATCCTGTTCCAAAATCCATGCGCGCGTGTCGCGGATCATCGCACTGCCCTCACGCCGAAACGTAACCAGAGAGTTCAGGAACGGCAGCTCCTCAACGGCACCGACTGCGAGCAGCTCCGCCGTGTGCAGACACCGGCACCACTGGCTCGAATACACGCGCGCCTGCGTGATACCGGCCGCGCGAAGTCGATTGCCGATCTCCGCGGCCTGGGCGCGGCCGCCGTCCGAGAGATTCCGTTGAGTCTCGCAATCGCCGAGGCGAAATCGCGGCGGATCGTTCGATCCGGGTGCGGTCGAGTGACGCATGATTCCGACGTGTCCGCCGGCGCGTAGCGCCTCGATCAGCTCGGCATCCTGAGCGCTCGCCGTGTGTATCCCGCTGACACCCAGAACGAGTCCGACGAGCAGCACCGATAGTCTGTGCATCGACATGACGCTGCGATTGTAGCAGGAGGGCCGGACCGCTGAGCAAGCGGACGATGCTACGTTAGAATCGATCCCGCCAACGTGACGGGCTGCCGAGCGGGCGCCGTCGATCGGCGCAGAAAATCGAGGAACCTAGTGTGGTAAATACAGATGAATGACAAGCCTCGGCGGCAGAAGCTCCCGACGGCCGAACAGGATGTCGGTACCGGTCAGCGCCAGATCGCGACCGAGCAAACACGATCTTCGAGTTATCGGCTCGCGTTTGCGGACGAGCAGTTCCTGCTCGAGGACAACCTTCGCGGCGTGCGCCTCATGCTCGAATATCTCAAGCCCGAGCGACGAATGAGCGATGCCGGCATCCATTCGACCGTCGTTGTGTTCGGCAGCACGCGTATTCGGCCCGCCGATGGAGTTAACGCCGACCATGCGACGAGCTGCACGCTCGATCCGAGCTATTACGACGAAGCTCGTCGTTTGGGAGCGCTGATCGCAAAGTCGACGACCGATGGAGATGCACTCGACTACGTCGTCATGACGGGCGGCGGCCCTGGCATCATGGAAGCGGCCAATCGCGGCGCGGCCGATGTCGGCGCGCCATCGGTCGGACTGAACATCGTCCTGCCACTCGAGCAGGTACCGAATCGGCACATCACGCCCGAGCTCTCTTTTCAGTTCCACTACTTTGCGATTCGCAAGCTCCACTTCCTGTTACGTGCTTGCGCACTCGTGTTCTTTCCGGGTGGCTTCGGAACGCTGGACGAGCTGTTCGAAGCGCTGACACTGCTGCAGACGGGTAGAATCGATCGCATCCCCGTGCTGCTATTCGGCGAGTCGTTCTGGCGGCGAATCATCGATTTCGACGCGCTCTTGGAGATTGGCGTCATCGGCGCCGAGGATCTCGACTTCATTCACTTTGTCGAATCTGCAGACGAGGCGCTCGCGATCATCAAGTCGACCGCGGACTCGTCCGCGTAGCGACACGGACCGCGATCTCAGGGCGCCAGCAGCGGGATGCTCTCCACGGGCGGCGGCGGCGGACGCCGACGCAGAAATGCATAAATGTCCGCGAGCGCCTGATCGCCGAGCACGTCCGGGGAATACGGCGGCATCTGACCGCTTGGATAGCGGATGTACCAGACGAACCGTCCCCAGCGAATCGGATTCGGTGCGATCCGTGGGCCGTGCATGATCCCCTGACCCTGATTCGAGTGGCACGAGTAGCAACCGACACGCTCGTAAAGCTCGGCGCCGAGATTGACGCGGCCGACCGGGACGCGAATCCCCTCGTGCGTGCTCGCATAACGATAGAGCGCATCGAGCACGCCGTCCGACAGCACTTCCGGGCTGTAGCTCGGCATTGCGCCACGCGCGTTGCGCACACCGGAGCGAAATTCCTCCTCGGAGAGCGTCGGCCCGACGATCGGAGGCGCCAACGCCGTTCCGAGCCCTGCGGGACCGTGACAGGCCGTACAGCCGGACGACGCGAGCAGCGCTGGACCGTCATCGGCAACGGCCTGGGCGTGCGCGGATGCAGTTAAGGCGAGCTGCGCGGCCAGCGCCGCGAGCCTCGCGCTTCGTGCGAGTCGGCTCATCGCGAATGCCTCATCGCACTTGAGTGACGACGTCGACGAGCGCGGGCTCACCGCGCTTGACGACCTCGACGGCCCGGGCTAGCGCTGGCCCGAGATCCGCAGGACTCGAAATCGGCCCTTCGGAATAGACGCCCATACCGTCTGCGAGCTTGGCGTAGTCGATGTTCGGATCCGTGAGCTCACTGCCGATACGGGCGCGGTCGATGCCTCGGTTGCGTGCGTTGCACATGCGCTGCACGTGCATGACTTCCATGTGGTAGGCGCGGTTGTTGTTCATGACGCTCAACAGTGGGATACCGTGATGTGCTGCAGTCCAGAGAATGCCCGGCGCATACATGAGATCGCCGTCGGTCTGAATCGCAACCGAGAACCGTCCATGTTTGCGGTTCGCGAGCGCTGCGCCGACCGACGCGGGCGCACCGTAACCGATCCCACCGCCACCGGCGTGACCGAGCCACTGATACGGCTGATCGAAATCCCAGAGGCGTCGCGGCCAGCTACCGCCATCGCTGTAATAGCTCGAGACGAGCGACCAATCTTCGTTTTTGATCTGGTTCCAGATCTCCATGCATAACCGTGCCGTGCTGACGGGCGAAGCGTTCCACGCGTAGGCTGCGGCCTCGCGCGCACTCTGCGCCGCCTCACGGTGAGCCTCGGCCAATCGCTCGCCGCGCGTCTCGAAGGCGCGACGGCGGCTGCGTGTCGTCAGCCTGCGCACCGCTTCGATGAGGGTCGGCAATGTCGCTTCCGCGTCGGCTGCAATTGCGATATCGACCTCCTGCATTCGGCGGAAGTCCTGGTAATTGGCGCGGATATAGAGATCGCTGGTCGTAATCGAGACGAGCTTCGCCTCGGGCTTCGCGACGCGCCGATAGGAGCGATGGAGCTGATCGCGCAACGAGTTCACGGTCGACCAGAAATCGACGAGCTCGAGCCCGACGATCACGTCGGCTTCGCGAATGACCGTTCCAGCGCGCTGGCTCTGGTTGAGCGGGTGCCGGGACGGGAAATTCATGCGGCTCCCCTGGTCGATGACCGCTGCCTGCAGGCTTTCGGCAAGCTCGACGAGCAGGCTCATTCCGCTGGCAGTGCGCGCGAAACGGTCTGCGACGATGACGGGATTCTCGGCCTCGACGAGCAGCCTCGCCGTCTCCTCGACTGCACCCGATTCGCCCTGTGGCGGAACGGGAACAGTCAACTTCGGAATCGCGAGCGGTGCGTTTTTCGCGATCGGTTCTTCCTGAAGATGCCCGTCGAGCACGAGCACGACCGGGGCCATCGGCGGCGTCATCGCAACCTTGTATCCGCGCACGGCCGACTCGGCAAAATGTGTCAGCGACCACGGCGTATCGTCCCATTTGGTGTAGTCGCGAACCATGAGCGCCGCATCCTGGACACCGTGATACCACTCGGCCGCGCGGCGCAAGCCCGCATCGTTGTGATTACCGAGAATGATGTAGACCGGAACGCGATCACACCAGGCGTTGTAGATCGCCATCGCGGCGTGCTGCAGGCCAACCGTGCCGTGCGCCATGACGGCGAGCGGCTTACCTTCGACCTTGAAGTAGCCGTGCGCCATTGCTACGGAGGACTCTTCGTGACAGCAGGTGATGAGCTCCGGGGCTTCGTTGACCCCGTAATTGATGAACGACTCGTGCAGACCGCGGAAGCTCGAACCGGGATTCGCGCAGACGTAGTCGAAATCGAGCGACTTCAGCACATCGACCATGAAGTCCGAGCCGCAGCGCTCGTTTGCGCCGATGACCTGAACCTCACCCGGCGGCGCTGCCTCGGCCTCAGCCGTCATGAGCGGTGTAGTCGCTCGCTGCGCCGCGCCCTGCGCAGGCGCCTGCTGCGCGCCCGCCGGCTCGCCAGCCGAGCCGACAAACGCAGCCGCGCCTGCAAGCGCGCCCGTCTGCAGGAACCGCCGCCGATCCTCGGACGTTTGCTCGACCGAATCTCGTTTGTTCTCTTTCTGAGTCGCCATTGCGTTTACCCCCTTGCGTGCGTGCCATCGGCAGCGGCCGGCGCCGGGCCGCCCGAGTCTGCTCTCGTAGCCGCAGAGCTCGGCTTCAATCGATTTTAACAGTTTCCCATCGCGTCTCCGCATTGACGCCGAGACATGTCACGGGGCCGCTCTACGATGCACGAAACGGTATGATAGCGGCCGCTCAGGCAGGTTAGGCCGACTATGCAGACCGCTATCTCCATCCGCAATCTCTCGAAATCCTACGCATCCGGCTTCGAGGCGCTCAAGGCGATCGACCTCGAAATCCGTCGCGGTGAGATTTTCGCGCTCCTGGGGCCCAACGGCGCCGGTAAGACGACGTTGATCAGCGCGATCTGCGGCATCGTCAATCCGACGTCCGGAACGGTGCTCGTCGACGGATTCGACATCGTCAAGGACTTTCGAAAAACGCGCGCGATGATCGGCCTCGTGCCGCAGGAGCTCACGACGGATGCGTTCGAGTCAGTTTGGAACACGGTCGCTTTCAGCCGCGGCTTGTTCGGAAAACCGAAAGACGATGACCATATCGGCGATGTCTTGAGGTCGTTGTCACTCTGGGACAAGCGCGACGAGAAGATCATGAATCTCTCCGGCGGCATGAAGCGCCGCCTGCTGATTGCGAAAGCGCTTTCGCACGAACCGAGAATCCTGTTTCTCGACGAGCCGACGGCCGGCGTAGACGTCGAGCTGCGCCAGGAGATGTGGGATATCGTTCGTTCGCTGCAGGACGCCGGCGTGACGATAATCCTGACGACGCACTACATCGAGGAGGCCGAGGAAATGGCCGACCGAGTCGGCGTGATCAATCGCGGCGAGCTCATCGTCGTCGAGGACAAGGCCGAGCTCATGCGCAAGCTCGGCAAGAAACAAATGTCGTTGGAGCTGCTCGAACCGTTGCAGACGATTCCGAGCTCGCTGGCAGAGTACGAGCTCGAGCTCGACGGCGACGGCGGCCTGCTCGTTTACACGTACGACACGCAAGGCGCACGCACGGGTATCACCGCCCTGCTTCAGGAGCTCAGCGATGCCAATATCCGTTTTAAGGACATTCACACGACGCAGAGCTCGCTCGAGGATATTTTCGTGAGCCTCGTGAGGCAGCCGAGATGAACATTCACGCGGTTCGGGCGATCTATATGTTCGAGATGGCACGCGCGCGGCGCACGATCGGCCAGAGCATCCTTTCGCCGGTCATTTCGACCTGCCTGTACTTCATCGTATTCGGCTCGGCGATCGGTTCACGCATCAGCGATATCGACGGCGTCAGCTATGGAGCGTTCATCGTGCCGGGACTCATCATGCTGTCGCTGCTGACGGAAAGCATCTCGAACGCGTCGTTTGGCATATACCTGCCGAGATTCACTGGGACGATCTACGAAGTTCTGTCGGCACCCATATCGCAACTGGAGATCATGCTCGGCTACGTCGGCGCCGCAGCGAGCAAATCCGTGATCATCGGCTGCATCATTCTCGCGACGGCGAGCCTCTTCGTGCAGATCGAGATTGCGCACCCGGCCTGGATGGTCGTGTTTCTCGTGCTCACTGCCGTGACCTTCAGCCTGTTCGGCTTCGTAATCGGCATCTGGGCGGATGGCTTCGAGCGCCTGCAGATCATCCCACTGCTCATCGTTACGCCACTGACGTTTCTCGGCGGCAGCTTCTATTCGATCGACATGCTCCCACCGCTGTGGCGCACCGTCACGCTATTCAATCCGGTCGTCTACCTCGTCAGCGGAATGCGGTGGAGCTTCTATGGCAACGCCGACGTCAGCGTGGGACTCAGTATCGGCATGATCGCCGTGGTGTTGGTCGGCTGCCTCGCTTGCGTGTCCTGGATTTTCCGCACCGGCTATCGACTGAAACCCTAGAGGCGACTTCGCCGAGCAGCTCACCCGACCGGCGGATTGATCTCTGTCAGCCCGCCCATGTACGGTCGCAGGACGTCGGGAACGACTATGCTACCGTCGGCTTGCTGGTAGTTCTCGACAACGGCAATGAGCGCGCGGCCGGCCGCGAGGCCGGAACCGTTCAAGGTATGCACGGGCTCGGGTTTGCCGGTGCCGGCGCTGCGAAAACGTGCGTGCATGCGTCGCGCCTGAAATGCCTCGTAGTTGCTGCACGAGGATATCTCCCGGTAACGCGCCTGGCCCGGGAGCCACACTTCGAGGTCGTAGGTCTTAGCAGCGCCGAAACCCGTGTCTCCCCCGCATAACGTCACGATACGGTACGCGAGGCCGAGCCGTTGGAGGATGACCTCGGCGTTGCCGACGAGCTCCTCGAGCGCCGCGTACGAATCATCCGGTTCGACGATATGCACGAGCTCGACCTTCTCGAACTGGTGCTGGCGAATCATGCCGCGTGTGTCGGCGCCGTACGACCCGGCCTCGGAGCGAAAGCACGGCGTGTGAGCAACGAGCCGTAGTGGCAACTCGTCCTGCTCTAGAATCGCATCGCTGACTACATTGGTCACCGGAACCTCGGCCGTCGGAATGAGCCACAACGCGTTGTCACCCTCGAGGTGAAACTGCTCCTCCGCGAATTTCGGCAGCTGTCCGGTCCCAAACAACGACTTGTCGTTGACGAGATAAGGCACATACATCTCGGTGTAGCCATGCTCTTGCGTATGCACGTCGAGCATGAACTGGATCAAAGCCCGATGCAGCCGCGCGACGGCCCCGCGGAGCACGACGAAGCGGCTGCCGGCCAGCTTGGCGGCGGCTTCGAAATCTATGAGTCCGAGCTGCTCACCGAGCGCGATATGATCCTTCGGCTCGAAATCGAAGCTCGGCGGCGCCTGCCAACGCCGCATCTCGACGTTCGACGTCTCATCGGCACCATCGGG
Organism: Gammaproteobacteria bacterium; assembly: GCA_041623375.1. Taxonomy (GTDB): domain Bacteria; phylum Pseudomonadota; class Gammaproteobacteria; order Steroidobacterales; family Rariloculaceae; genus JAHEEM01. The sequence goes on from JBFJXA010000024.1 coordinate 10,473, forward strand.
CACGGAGTCGTGCAGCAGATTCGGCAAGCCCGCGAGCAGCGAATCGAGATCGTCCTGGATAGTCTGCAGGCTCTCGTCCGCTTCGCCCAGCCTGCGACCGAGCTCACCGACCTCCTTCGTCAATGGCGCAATATCGTCGCCGGCCGCCTTAGCCTTCCCGATCGCTTTGGAACGCGCGTTACGCTCGGCACGCAAACTCTCGACCTCGACCTGCAGCGCTTTGCGCTTTGTCTCGAGCGCTAGGAACTTTTCACGGTCGAGGACGAATCCCCGCCGCGCCAGATTCCGGGCGATCCCATCGAGATCGTTCCGTAGGGCTTTGATATCCAGCATTGCTTATTGTCTTTCTTCGGCCGGCATCAGCCACTGCTCGACACGCTGGCACCAGCCGGCCAGAAACCAGTACGACAGACCGGACGCGACCAATATGCCGATAAAGTTTGCGAGCAAGTCTTCGTAGTCGAAGCCGCGATAGGAAAGCTGCCCCTGAATAATCTCCATGGCCAGCCCGAGCGTCAAGAAAATCGCTGCGATCATGCCAAGACGGCTGCGTGCGTACAGGCCGGCAAACCAGACGGTCAGAATGAAGTACGAGCCCGCGTGTTGAAACTCGTCGGGCCCCGGCACGGCACGAACCCAGTCCCCGGGGACCACGCTGCCGAAAACGACGCCGCCGACGAGAATCCACCCGAGGATACGCCATAACCAGGGATAACGGAGGGGAAGCATCGGCTTTCAGCCGGCGTCGCCGATCACGTCGACGCCCGACGGCGGCTGAAAGTCGAAAACAGAATCAGCAAGATCCAAGTTGATCTCGACATCGACGAGCTCGATCGTCGTGCGCTGATCGAGGCTGTCCAGTAATCGCAGTTGACTCAGGCTGTCACCGCGAAAACCGATCAGGACCTCGCGAAAGTCGCTGACCGCTGCTTTCGGCGCGAGCCGTACCCACCGGACCTCATCGGCATCGAAGCTTTCGAGAACATCGAATTCCTCGTCGAGCGAAGCCTCTCCACTCAGCAACATGGCGGGACTCGCGGCGGCCACGTCTTCGAGCAACGTCACAGTGGCTTGCTCGAGCTCGACGTCGTAAATCCAGAGATTTGTTCCGTCCGCAATGACGAGCTGCTCGATGGGCTCGGAATATCGCCACAGGAATCGACCTGGCCGTTTGATCGACAGCGCACCGCTGGCGAGCTCTATAACCTGCCCGTCGGGCCCAACCAACTCTTGATAAAAGCTTGCACTCAGCGTGCGAGTATCGTCGAGAAAAAGCCGCAGAAGACTCGAGCCGTCCGCGGACGGCGCATCGACCACATCCTGAGCAATTGCCGAGCCATCAGCGAATAGCAGAGCAGCGAGGACCGTCGGCGCAAGACCGCGCTCAATCGGCTGCGGGCGGTGGCGGCGCAAGGACCTCCCTGGATCCGTTTGCTTGCAAGCTTCCAACGATGCCAGCCTCCTCCATGGTTTCCACCATTCGCGCCGCGCGGTTATACCCGACCTTGAGGCGACGTTGAATGCTGGAGATCGATGCCTTGCGGCTCTCCGTCACGATCCTGACGGCCTCATCGTAAAGGGGATCTTGCTCGCCGTCCAACTCCCCGCGACCCATCACGCCCACCGCACCGAGGTCGCCCGACGGACCGGAAAGTATCTCGTCGATGAAATTGGGCTCCGCCGTACCTTTCAAGCCCTTGACGACTGCGTGCACTTCGTTGTCCGACACGAACGCGCCGTGAATACGCGTCGGACTCGACGTGCCGGGGGGCAAGAACAACATGTCACCATGACCGAGGAGTTGCTCGGCGCCCATCTGATCCAGGATTGTTCTCGAATCGACTTTCGCCGACACCTGAAACGCGATACGCGACGGGATATTCGCTTTGATCAGCCCGGTAATCACATCGACCGAGGGCCGCTGAGTCGCGATGATCATGTGAATGCCCGACGCGCGCGCCTTCTGCGCGAGACGTGCAATGAGCTCTTCGACCTTCTTCCCGACCATCATCATCATGTCGGCAAGCTCATCGATGATGACGACGATGTAGGGCAACGGCTGTAAATCGGGCGCGGGCTCTCCAGTTTGGAGCGGATCCTGATACGTCGGATCGGGGATCGGCTCGCCCTTCTCGATGGCTTCCTTGACCTTGCGGTTGTAGCTCACGAGATGCCTCACGCCCAGCCCGGCCATCAGCGAATAGCGGCGCTCCATCTCCGCCACACACCAGCGCAGCGCATTGGCCGCTTCCTTCATATTCGTTACGACCGGCGCGAGCAGATGGGGTATGCCTTCGTAGACGGAAAGCTCCAGCATCTTCGGGTCGATCATGATGAGCCGCACGTGCTCCGGCGTCGCCTTGTACAACAGGCTCAAGACCATCGCGTTGATGGCGACGGACTTACCCGAGCCGGTCGTTCCGGCGATCAGCAGATGCGGCATCTTCGCGAGATCGGCGACGACGGGGTGCCCGCCGATATCCTTGCCCAGGGCCAACGTCAACGGCGAGGCGAGATCGTCGTAGACGCGCGACTTGACGATCTCGCCGAGCGCGACGAGCTCGCGAACTTCGTTGGGAATCTCGAGCCCGATGTGTGGCTTACCCGGAATTACATCCACGATACGCACGCTGATCGTCGACAACGCACGCGCCAGATCCTTCGAAAGATTGCTGATCTGGCTGACCTTGACGCCGGCTGCCGGCTTGAGCTCGAAGCGCGTGACGACCGGTCCCGGGTGCACGGCAACGACCTCGACCTCGACGCCGAAGTCGGCTAGCTTGAGCTCGACGAGCCGCGACATTGCCTCTAGAGCGTCCTCGGAATAGCCGCCTTCGCGCGGGGGCGGATCGTCCAGCAGCGCGAGCGCCGGCAGCTCCGATGACGCAGGCGGTGCGAACAATTGCACCTGGCGCTCGCGCTCCAGACGCGCGCTGGGCTCGACAGCCTCGAAGAACGGCTCGATGCGCGGGGACTCGGGCTTGGGCTTAGCGCGCGTTTTCGTCACGACCTCGTGACGCTGCTGGCGCGCGCGCCGACCCTCGACCCAGATCTTTACACGCGCGACGGCTTCCTCGCTCATCGCGAAACCGACGAGGACACCCCGACCGACCCGATCCATGACGGCTAGCCATGAAATTCCCGTAGCCAACGAAACGGCAGCCAGCCACAGCACCAGCAAAGAGACCGTCGCTCCCAGCGGGCTTAGAACGTAAGCGGTACCGTTACCGACGAGTTGGCCCATGACGCCACCGGCCGTCTCGCGCAGTAACGCTGTCGAAAAATGCAACGTCGCGAGGCCGCAGCTCGTGATGAGCGTCAAGAAGAATCCGGCGCTGCGCCAGACCGTCGCTTTGCCCGTGGCTGCCTGCTGCGCGTCTCGCGCCCGATAGAAAAGAATGCCTCCGAGCAGCACAAGCACGGGAAACAAGTAGGCCGGCTGGCCGAAGAGCAGAAACGCGACATCGGCAAACCAGGCGCCGGCGCGACCCATGAGATTGACGACGGTCTGACTGTCGCCCGAGACGCTGAATGCAGGATCGCTCGGGTCGTAGCTGGCCAGCGCGAGAAACAGGATTACGGCGAGCCCGCCGGACAGCCACAGCGCCGATTCCCGAAGACCTCTGATCCTCGGCACCAGGAACGGTCGAGCAATGCTCGTGGACTTCGTTCTGCTCAAGCTTTACATAAGAAGTGATCTTAAGGCGCTGATTATACAAATATTAGGCCTCATGGATACCCCCGCGATCGATCCGCGGCACGCGCGCGGACAACCCTTTGATTCTGCGCGCGGGGCCGTGCCGAGGCCGCCTCGGCTATGGTGTAATCGGAACCGTCACTGATCGAAGACAGACCATTTCTTGCAGCTCAGCGAAATCAACAGCGTCGACGAACTGGAGTCTGCGGCGTGGAACCGCCTGGCCGGCGATTCTCCGTTTCTACGGCACGAGTTTCTCACTGCGCTCGAGCAGACCGGCTGCGTAGGCTCGGGCACGGGCTGGCAGCCCAACCATCTACTCGCCTTCGACGATGAGCGAACGCTCGTCGGCGCACTGCCTCTTTATATAAAGCATGATTCGCGCGGTGAATTCGTCTTCGATTGGGGCTGGGCGCATGCCTACGAGCAAGCCGGGCTCGCTTATTACCCCAAGCTCGTATCGGCCGTGCCGTTTACGCCTGTCACTGGACAACGGCTGCTGATTGCCGAAAGCGCGCCTTTTGCTGAGACGGCGAGCGCCCTTCTTGCCGCAGCGCAAGCGCTCGGTGATCGCATTGGCGCATCATCGCTGCACATACTGTTCCCAACGGAAACCGAGCAGCGCTTCATGTCGGAAGCCGGCTTGCACCGGCGTAAAGGCTACCAGTTCCACTGGACGAACCAGGGCTACGATGGCTTCGACGAATTTCTCGAGAGCTTCACTTCGGCGAAACGCAAAAAAGTTCGCCGTGAGCGGCGGCGTATCGCCGAGGCAGGTATCCGCTTCGAGCACCTTCGCGGCGACGCGCTCAGCGAGGCCGACTGGACCTCCGTTTTCGAGTTTTACAGCAGAACCTTTCTACGCCGAGGCAGACCGCCGTACCTCAACAGAGCATTTTTCTCGCAAGTCAGCCGGACGATGCCAGAGAATCTCGTGGTCGTTCTCGCGCGCTACGGCAACGATCCGATCGCAGCTGCGATTTGCTTTCGTAGCAGCGACGCACTGTTTGGCCGCTATTGGGGCAGCCTCGCGGATTTTCACAGCCTCCATTTCGAGGCGTGCTACTACCAGGGCATCGAGTACTGCATCGGCGAAGGACTCAGGCGTTTCGAGCCGGGCACACAAGGTGAGCACAAGATCAGTCGTGGCTTCGTTCCGACAACGACGTGGTCCAATCACTGGTTATCCGACTCGGAGTTCGATGGCGCCCTGCGTGAGCTTTTGCAGCGCGAGCAGCTACACGTCGATGCCCATATGCACGAGCTTGCGTCCCATCTCCCGTACCGGCGGAGCAGCGACCGGCCAGCGCGGATTTGACGACACCGACAGATGAACGCCGTGATTAGACGGCCGCGAAATGGATAAACCGCGTTGGCTCTCGGCGACCGGCTCACCGGAGGAATTGCCACCCGCGAGCGCGGCTTTGCATGAGCCGAACGGCTTACTGGCCGTCGGCGGCTGCCTCCATCCCGAGTGGCTCCTGACTGCGTATGTCAGGGGCGTTTTTCCCTGGTACGAGGCCGGGCAGCCAATTCTCTGGTGGTCACCCGATCCGAGGGCCGTGCTTTTTCCCGACGAGCTACATGTTTCCAGGCGCCTGCAACGCACGATTCGCAAGTCCTCCGTGCGCGTGACCGCCGATACGAGCTTCCCGGCCGTTATCGAGGCGTGCGCGGCGCCCAGACATTACACGAAAGAAACCTGGATCACGCCGCAGATGCTCGAGGCTTACATCACGATGCATCAACTCGGATGGGCGCACTCATTCGAAGCCTGGGATGGGAACGAGCTCGTTGGCGGATTGTACGGCCTTGCGATCGGTAGCGTGTTCTTCGGCGAGTCCATGTTTTCGCGACGCACCGATGCCTCCAAGATCGCCTTTGTCCATAGCGTCGGCTATTTGCGCGAACGCGGCTTCGAGCTCATCGACTGCCAGGTATGGTCGCACCATTTGAAGACGCTCGGCGCCCGCACGCTGCCGCGCGAGGAATTTCTCAGCCTGCTGAATACGCTTTGCAGCGCCCACCGCGAGCCGGGATCCTGGGCGGCCGAACACGAGCACTTCATTCGATCGAGCGCATGAGCGCAGCCCTGCGCGACGCGCGTCCGCCGGCCCGCCATTGCGGTGCCGCAAGCGGATATGCAACAATTCGGCGCCCCAAAAGCGTGCGAATACAGTAACGAACGAGTCGATGGCCAAAGAAGAAGCGATACAGATGGAGGGTGCAGTCGTCGAGACGCTGCCCAACACCACGTTTCGCGTCGAGCTCGAAAACGGCCACATCGTCACAGCCCATATCTCGGGAAAGATGCGCAAAAATTACATTCGCATCCTCAAGGGTGACAAGGTTACCGTGGAGCTGACACCGTACGACCTCTCGAAAGGCCGTATCATTTACCGCTCTCGTTGAGCGGACCGGCTCAGGCCTCAGGCAAGTGCTCGAGCTCGCGCGTCACGGGCTCGGGAATCAGAACCAACCCGTCCGACTGATCGTTGAGCGCGATACGCACGTGCCCACCGTCGACGAGGCGGCCGAATAGAAGCTCTTCTGCGAGCGGCCGCTTGATATGCTCTTGTATGACTCGCGCCATCGGCCTGGCGCCCATCTTCTGATCGTAGCCAGTCGTGGCAATCCACGTTCGCGCATCCGGCTCGAGCTCGATCGTCACGTTGTTCTTATCGAGCTGCGCCTCGAGCTCGACGATCAGCTTGTCGACAACTCTGGCGATCGAAATCTCGTCCAGCGAGTCGAACTGAATAATCGCATCGAGACGATTGCGGAACTCCGGCGTGAAGATTCTCTTGATGATCTCCATGGCATCCGAGCTGTGATCCTGCTGAGTGAAGCCGACCGACGCGCGGCTCATCTCCTGCGCGCCCGCGTTCGTCGTCATGATCAGCGTCACGTTACGAAAGTCCGCCTTGCGCCCGTTGTTGTCCGTCAGGACGCCGTGATCCATGACCTGGAGTAATAGATTGAATACCTCGGGGTGCGCCTTCTCGATCTCATCGAGCAGCAACACGCAGTGTGGGTTCTTCGTGATCGCCTCAGTCAGCAAGCCGCCCTGATCGAATCCGACGTATCCCGGCGGTGCGCCGATGAGCCTCGATACGGTATGCCGCTCCATGTACTCGGACATGTCGAAGCGCAGCAGCTCGACGCCGAGCGTCAGCGCGAGCTGACGCGAAACCTCGGTTTTACCGACGCCGGTCGGACCAGCGAACAGAAAACTACCGACCGGCCGGCGCTCGTCGCCGAGACCCGATCGAGCCATCTTGATCGACGCCGCCAGCGCTTCGATCGCCTTATCCTGCCCGAAGATGACGAGCTTGAGGTCGCGCTCGAGCGAGCGAAGCACGTCGCGGTCCGAGGCCGAGACGTTCTTCGGCGGAATGCGCGCGATCTTCGCAACGATCTGCTGAACGATCTCGACATCGATCTGGTCGCGCCGCTCGTTCTCCGGAAGCAAACGCTGATACGCACCCGCTTCGTCGATGACGTCGATCGCTTTATCCGGCAGATAGCGCTCGTTAATGTGCTTGCTCGAGAGTTCCGCGGCTGCCACGAGCGCCGCATCGTCGTACACGACGTCGTGATGCTCCTCGAAGCGGCTCTTGAGCCCCCGCAAAATCGCGACTGTTTCGTCAATCGTGGGCTCGACAACATCGATCTTCTGGAAACGGCGCGCGAGCGCATGATCTTTCTCGAAGATTCCGCGGTATTCGGTGTATGTCGTCGATCCGATACAGCGCAAGTCACCCGTAGCCAGCACGGGCTTGATGAGGTTCGACGCATCCATGACACCGCCCGACGCCGCTCCGGCACCGATCACCGTGTGAATCTCGTCTATGAACAGTATTGCGCCCGGCTCTTTCTTGAGCTCCGCGATCACGCCCTTGAGACGTTTTTCGAAATCGCCACGGTACTTCGTGCCGGCAATCAATGAGCCCATATCCAACGCGTAAATCGTGCTGTCTTTGAGCACGTCCGGCACCTCTTCCTCGACGATGCGCCGCGCGAGCCCTTCGGCGAGCGCAGTCTTGCCGACGCCCGCCTCGCCGACGAACAGCGGATTGTTCTTGCGGCGACGGCAGAGAATTTGCACGGTGCGCTCGATCTCAGCGGCGCGCCCGATCAGCGGATCGATACGGCCCTCCTTGGCCAGCGCGTTCAGGTTCGTGGCGAACCGCTCCAGGGCGCTCGGCTCGGTGGGAGC
>JBFJXA010000025.1:0-18045 GCA_041623375.1 Gammaproteobacteria bacterium
TAGCAGAGCCTGCGCTCTTCCTCGAGGCCTGCCATGTCCGTTGCCGAACGCTGATGCGGAAACAGGCCGTCCTCGAGCCCGCAAACGAAGACGACCGGAAATTCGAGGCCCTTTGCAGAATGTAACGTCATGAGCTGCACGCTGTCCTCGTAGGCTTCGGCCTGTGTATCGCCCGACTCGAGCACGGCGTAAGACAGGAATTCGATCAACGGCGGTAGCTCCGAGTCGTCGTCCGGTACAAAGCTCTGTCCCGCGCTCACGAGCTCCTGAAGATTCTCGACGCGCGACTCGCCGGCGAGTTTGTCCTTGCCATGGTGAGCAAGCAGTCCGCTCGCATGCACGACATGCTTGATCTGCTCGTCGAGCCCGCAGGCCTTCGTGTTTTCCTCGAGCCGATCGATGAGCTTGAGAAACGACCAGAGCGCCTGGCTCGAGCGCTTGGCGAGCCGGCCGTCGGTGATGATCGTCGCCGCGGCTCGCCACAGACTCGTTCCAGCCTGTCGCGCCTGCTCGCGCACGGCCTCGACGGTGCGCGCTCCGATACCGCGCGTCGGCACATTGACGATGCGCTCGAACGACGGATCGTCGTCCCGATTGGCGATGAGGCGCAGATATGCAAGCGCGTCCTTGATTTCGGCTCGCTCGAAGAAGCGCATGCCGCCGTAAACCCGGTACGGTATGCCGGCAATCAGCAACGCTTCTTCGAAGACGCGCGACTGGGCATTGGAGCGATAGAGCACGGCGAGCTCGCTTCGGCGCATTCCGCTTTCGACATTGTCGACGATGCGGTTTACGACGAATTCTGCTTCGTCGCGCTCGTTGAAGGCTGCATAGAGCTTGATCGGCTCCCCCGTGTCTCCGGCCGTCCAGAGATTCTTTCCGAGCCGCTCGCTGTTGTTGGCGATGACCGCGTTGGCGGCAGTCAGAATCGTCTCGGTCGAACGGTAATTCTGCTCGAGCCGAACGACCGCTGCGCCGGGGAAGTCCTTCTGAAATCGATGCAGATTCTCGACACGCGCACCGCGCCAACGATAGATCGACTGATCGTCGTCACCGACGACGAACGGCACGCTCGAGTTACCTGCCAACAATTTTAGCCACTCGTACTGAATGGCATTCGTATCCTGAAACTCGTCGACGAGGATGTGCTCGAAGCGGCTCTGGTACTGCGCGCGTATATCGTCGTTGCGAACGAGCAGCTCCGTAGAGCGCAGCAGGAGCTCGCCGAAGTCCACGAGACCGGAGTCCGCACAGATTTTCTCGTAGCGTGCGTAGAGGTCGATGAGCTGCCGGCGCCCGGCATTACCCTCATCATCGACGTTCGCAGGCCGTCGGCCTTCGTCCTTTTGCGCATTGATGAACCACTGCACCTCTTTCGGCGCACATTCGTTCTCGTCAATCTCCAGTGATTTCAGAAGCCGACGAATCAGACGCAGCTGATCGTCGGAATCCATGATCTGAAAGCCTTCGGGCAGGCCGGCCTCAGCGCAATGAATGCGCAGCAGCCGATGCGCGAGACCGTGGAACGTCCCGATCCAAAAGTGCTGCGTCGGAAAACCGAGCAGTGCCTCGATACGCTGGCGCATCTCGGCCGCTGCCTTGTTCGTGAACGTAACGGCCAGCAGGCGTTGCGGAGACAGCCCTTCGACCTGAATGAGCCACGCGATGCGATGGACGAGCACGCGTGTTTTGCCGCTTCCGGCACCCGCGAGCACGAGCGTCGGCCGGCTTGGTGCCGTAACGGCCTCGCGCTGGGCATCATTGAGCGGCTCAATGATCGCGGTGACGTCCATCGTCCGAAAGGACCCTCAGGCGCTGAGAACTAGGCAGGCCAGATGGCGGGTACGTAGTGATCCAGCAGCAGGAAACTGAAAAGCGCCATGAGGTAGAAGATCGAGTAGCCGAACGTTTTCATCGCAATGTCCGGGCGCATCGACAGTTTCAAGCGCACTGCGTGGTAAAGAAAACCCGCGCCCAACAGCACCGCGCCCAGCAGATAGAGCAGACCGCTCATACCCGTGAAATATGGGAGCAGCGTGACGTTGACGAGCAGCACCGTATAGCAAAGCACGAAGGCCTTTGTAATCTCGATACCGTGCGTGACGGGTAACATCGGGATTCCGGCTTTCTCGTATTCTTTCTTACGCGCAATCGCGAGCGCCCAGAAATGCGGCGGCGTCCACGTGAAGATGATGAGGAATAACAGCAACGCGTACCCGCTGACTTCGTTAGTGACGGCAGCCCAGCCGAGTAGCGGCGGCGCGGCCCCTGCGGCGCCGCCAATGACGATGTTCTGCGGTGTCGCACGCTTCAGAAAGATCGTATAGACGACTGCGTATCCGATCAGAGAGAAGAACGTCAGAAAGGCCGTAAGCGGATTGATCGCGATCGTCAGTAAACCGATCCCCGATACGCCGAGCACGATTGCAAAGACGAACGCGTCACGGTCGCTGACTCTACCGGTCGGTAGCGGTCGCTGACGCGTGCGTGTCATCTGCGCGTCGACGCGCTGATCGACGATGTGATTCACGACCGCGCCGGATGCGGCAGACAGACCTATGCCGAGGCTGCCGAGAATGAGCACGTCCCATGGAACCATGCCTGGCGTCGCGAGAAACATGCCGACAATCGCCGTGAAGACGAGTAGCTGTACCACGCGCGGCTTGGTCAGCGTGTAGTAGTCGCGCCACTGGCCAAGCAGCGGCAGGCGAGAACTAAGAAGTTCGTTGGTTGGCATTGAGTACCGTCAAAAATAGCAAGGCCGCAACTCCGTTATGCGCGACCGCGACCGCCAGAGGCACGCCGAAAATCACGATGCTGGCCCCGAGCGCGAGCTGCGCCGTCAACGCCGCCAGTATCGCTACGCCATCCGCCGTCGTGCGCGAGTCCCGCGCGAGCCGCCAGCCGAGCCAGCCGACGACGATGGTTGCGAGCACCGCGCCGAGACGGTGCGTGAAGTGGATCGCCACACGAGCAGGATTATCCAACACTCCGCCCTCGTAATCGATGCCTAGACCGCGCCAAAGGACGAATCCCTCGCGAAAATCTGCGACGGGCGGCCACCAGCGCGTCTGACAAGTCGGAAAATCCGGGCAGGCAAGCGCTGCGTAATTCGCGCTCGTCCAGCCACCGAGGGAGATCTGCAAAACAAGCACGACTGCCGCCGCCAGCGCCAAACGGCGGCCTTTTTGGCCGACGCCGACGCGCCGAATGCCGCCGCGCGCAAGCCAGAACAAGATGCTCAGGGTCGTGAAGCCGCCCAGCAGATGCGCCATGACGATCACGGGTTTGAGCAGCAGCGTTACGGTCCACATGCCCAGCAATCCCTGGAAGATCACGACGCCCACAAGCACGTACACGAGCCGTGTCGGTTGCTCGGGGTCCGCCCGGTTACGCCAGGCGATCGTGGCCAGCGCGAGGCACAGCAGACCCAGCGTCGAGGCGAGATAGCGATGGATCATCTCCCGCCAGGCCTTGCCGGCCTCGAGCGGGCGGTCGGGGAACGCCGCGTCAGCGGCCTCGCTGACGTCCGGGACAATGAGCTGGCCGTAGCAGCCCGGCCAATCCGGGCAGCCGAGTCCCGCATCGGTCAGTCGCACCCAGGCGCCGATCGTGACGACGAGGAATGCGAGCGCCACACCAACTCGGGCAAGGCTCAGGAATGCTGCGCGCAACTCAGTACGGCTCCGGCCGGACTGTGCGAACCCGCAGCACCGACTCCAGGGACGGCGGGCTCGGCGGTATCGACCCCGCAGCGGGGCGTCTGATGATAGAAGGCATTGCTGGAACCCATCTTGAGCCTGTGGCTATGCCGGGCGGGAGGCTCGTCTATCGAAAGGTGAAACGGCTCGGGTGACCGTCAAGTAATTGTAGCAAGAACAGCGGCTTTGCGTGCCGCCGGCGCAGTGCTCACGTGTCGCCGGAACGGGGCTTTTTCGCGGTTCTCGCCAGATCCTCCGCGGCAATTCGCGCGACCCCATCGGCCGGTACCGGGGCAGCCTGGCCACCCGTGCTCCAGGCCTGGCCGAACACGAGCTCTACCGTGACGGTGAAACGCTCGGCGCCGAGACCGACGTGCAGTGCTCTCTCGAACGCTCGCCAGCGCCCCCGGCCCGTCAGGCCGGCGGGTCGGCCGGCCGCGCTGTTGACGGCCCCCGTGCCGCGCAGGTCCGCGATCAAGCCTTCGAGGCTCGCGTAGCGAATCTCGAGCCGATCGACATCCATGACCGGCTCGGAAAGCCCGGCCCGGGCCGTGAGATCGCCGAGATCATGCATATCGACGAAGCCATGGACATGTATGTATTCGTCCACGCGTCGCCATGCGCGGCGCACCTCGACGAGCGTGTCCGGACCGAACGTCGTGAACAGCGCCAGGCCGTCGGCACGCAGCACGCGCGCAAACTCTGCGAGAACGAGGTCGGGCTGGACCCATGGCAGCAGCAGGTTTGCGAAGACGAGATCGACGCTGTGGCTCGGAATCGGCAACTCGTGGGCATCGCCCGCGAGCACGACGGCGTCGGGCGCGTTCGCTGCCGCGCGCCGAGCCATCGGAAGGCTCGCATCGACGGCAACGACCCGGGCTTTCGGATACAGGGCCGCGAGCGCCGCGCTGCCGGCACCCGTCGCCGCGCCGACATCGAGCACGCGTTCGGGCTCGAGCCTGAACAATGCCAAACGCTCGAGCATGCGCGAGCGTGCCTCCGCGTCGAGCGCCGCCGCATCGTCGAAAGTCGCCGCTGCCGCATCGAATCGCCGCCGCGACGCGGCCTGCATGGGCAAGCCGTAACGGTCGGGAATCTTCACGCTCGCACCTCGGGCGGCAGCGCTAGGTATCGGTGCTGTAGCCCGGCGCCTCGCCGTGCAGGCCGAGTTGGGCGAACAGTGCCTGATCGGCGTCGCAGTCCGGATTGTCTGCGGTTAGAAGCTTCTCACCGTGGAAAATCGAGTTTGCGCCGGCTGCGAAGCATAGCGCCTGCAGCTCATCGCTGAGCGCCGTGCGCCCGGCCGAAAGCCGCACGTAGGACCGGGGCATGAGTATGCGCGCAACGGCAATTGCGCGAACGAGCTCGAGCCCGTCGATCTCCTCGGCATCTTCGAGCGGCGTGCCCGGGATCGGAATGAGCTTGTTGATCGGCACGCTCTGGGGATGCTCGGGCAACGTTGCGAGCTCGTGCAACAGGCCGACGCGATCCTCACGCGTCTCGCCCATCCCCAGGATGCCGCCGCAGCAGACCTTGATGCCCGCATTCCTGACCTTCTCGAGCGTGTCGAGCCGGTCATCGAACGTGCGCGTGCCGACGATCTCGGGGTAGAACTCGCGCGACGAATCGAGGTTGTGGTTGTAGTAGTCGAGCCCCGCCGCGGCCAGCGCCTCGGCCTGGCCATCCCTGAGCAGGCCCAGCGTCGCGCAGGTTTCGAGCCCCAACGCTTTGACTTCGCGAATCATCTCGCCGATCGCCTCGAGCTGCTTGGGCTTGGGTCCGCGATATGCTGCGCCCAGGCAGAAACGCGTCGCGCCGGCCGCCTTGGCCTCGCGCGCGGCTTCGGCCACGGCCGCGACCGACATGAGCTCGTGACGCTCGACACCGGTGTCGTAGCGAACGCTCTGCGGGCAGTACGCGCAATCCTCCGGGCAGGCGCCGGTTTTTATCGACAGCAATCGCGATATTTGCACCGCGTTTGCCTCGAAGTGCTGACGATGGATCCACTGTGCCGCGAATAACAAGTCATTGAACGGCAGATCGAACACGGCCCGCACTTCCTCGCGCGTCCAGTCCTGCCGCGCAGCGCAGCCGAGCCGCAACGGCCCAACGTCCAGGCCGGGCAACGTGCCGCCCGTATCTCTGGCTTCTGTCGACATTGAAATCTGGCCCCCGTGGCCGCTCGCGAGGATGGTCGTTCAGTATCAGAAAACGCCCTCGCGCCTGTCAACTCGAAACTCAAGCTGTGGTTTACGACCTTCTCGTTCGACGATTGCTGCCGGGCCGCTGCCCCGCATGCGGCGGCGCTTCCTCCACGGGATTCTGCACGGGCTGTCGAGCGGATCTCGCGCAGATCGCTGCGCCGTGCGCCGGCTGCGGCTTACCCCAACCCGTGCGTATGTGCCCGCGACGGATCGGCACGTGGCAGCTCGATACCGTCGTCGCCCCGCTCGAATACGCCGAACCGATCGACGACTACATCCAGGCGCTGAAATTCGCCGGCCGCCGGGCGCTGGGCCGGGCGCTTGCCGAGCCACTCGTCGACGCCGTGCGCACGAGGCCGGCCGGCGAGCCAGTCGATGCGATCGTGCCCGTGCCACTGCACCGTCGGCGCTTCCTCGAACGAGGCTACAACCAGGCAGTCGAGATCGCCCGCCCCGTCGCCGCGGCGCTCGGGCTCGATCTCTACGTCGCGGGCATCCGCCGTCGCCGGCCCACGCCGGCGCAAACGCAGCTTACTGCGAGGAAACGACTCGCGAATGTTCGCCGCGCGTTTTCGGTCAACCGCAAGTTGACGGGCCTGCACGTTGCGATCGTCGACGATGTCATCACGACGGGCGCAACCGTCAACTCGCTTGCGCGCGAGCTCAAGCGCGCGGGCGCGAGCTCCGTGCATGCCTGGGCCGTCGCCCGATCGATCTAACACCGAGCAGTTCTACGTCGACGGCCAGCAGCCCGCCGGCTGTGGTCGCGCTTTGGGCCTGTCGGGTGGGCTCCCGCTCGCGACGCGCCGCCCGAATGGCCAAGCGAATCTGTTCGGCAAGCGGGGCCGAGTCCCAGCCGTGCCGGGTAGCAGCGCTTGCGCGAGCGATGGCGCGAACCGCACACGGGACCTCGCCTTACGCCGACGCCAACGAGTGCATCGACTAGGGGACGACGCTGTAATCGAGCACGAGACCTGCGAACACGGCGACGCCGAGCCAGGCGTTGTTCTCGAACGCCTGAAAGCAGCGCTGCGGCTCGCGATCGCGAATCAGATGCTGTTGATAGAGCATGAAAGCCGCAGCCACACCGAGCCCCGCGACGTACCAACCGCCACGGTCTGCGCTGCGACCAACGAGGAACAGGCCGAGCAACAACATGAGCTGCAGACCGCCGATGAACACGCGGTCCAGATCGCCGAACAGGATCGCCGTGGATTTCACGCCCAATTTGAGATCATCGCGTCGATCGGTCATCGCATACTCGGTGTCGTAGATCACGACCCAGACCATCGTGACGAGGAACAATAGCCAGCCGAGGCGCGTTACCTCACCGAGCTGAGCCGCAAATGCCATCGGCACGCCCCAGGCGAACGCGATACCGAGCACGAACTGCGGCGCCGACACGAATCGCTTCGCAAACGGATAAATCACCGTCAACAACGCCCCGACGATCGCCAGCGCCTGAGTCATTGGATTGAGCATCAGTACGAGCTCGAGAGCGGCGGCCATGAGCGCGACGAATAAAATGCAGGCGCCGCCGATCGATACCTCGCCCGTGGCCAACGGGCGTTCGCGCGTGCGGGCGACGAGCGGATCGATCTTGCGGTCGGCGAAATCATTGATGATGCAGCCGGCCGAGCGCATGACGACCGTGCCGACGATGAAAATCAGCAGCAATTCTCCGTTCGGCCGCCCGTCCGCCGCAAACCAGATCGCCCAGAGCGTCGGCCAGAGCAGCAACCAGATGCCGATAGGCCGGTGTAAGCGTACGAGCCTCAGATAGGCGCCACATCTGGCCATAGCGACGCCGGCATGATGCGCGATCCACCGTCTGCGCTCGCGCGTGCGCTTGGCCAACGCACGTAGATCGTCGGCCTCGAGCGAGATTTTCGGGAGCTTGAATTTCCTGATCACGTTGCGCATGGCGTTGGCTCGCTCGGAGCTTACACTCTCGCGTAACGCATTTGACCGCTGTTCCAGCGGCGCACGAGCGCATCGACGTTGGCCGGTCGCTCGGCGAGATACGCATCCGAGATTTCGATGACCATCGGCAGCAGGTCGGCGTTGCGGACCAGATCTGCGATCTTGAGCTGCATGAGGCCGGTCTGACGAGTACCCAGCACCTCGCCCGGGCCTCTGAGCTCGAGATCTTTTTGTGCGACTTTGAAGCCGTCCGTCGTCTCGCGCATGACGCCGAGCCGCTCGCGCGCGACCTCGCTAAGCGGGGGCTTGTAGAGCAGCACGCAGCTCGACGCTGCTTGACCGCGGCCGACGCGGCCCCGAAGCTGATGCAGCTGAGCAAGACCGAGACGTTCGGCGCTTTCGATGACCATGAGCGTCGCATTCGCCACGTCGACGCCAACCTCGATGACGGTCGTTGCGACGAGAAGGTCCAACTCGGCATCCTTGAAACGGCGCATGACGTCATCCTTCTCCGCCGGGCGCAGGCGCCCGTGCAGTAAACCGATGCGCAGGTCCGGCAACGCGGTCTGCAGATCCGCGTGGAGTCGCTCTGCCGCCTGTGAGTCGAGCGTCTCGGACTCCTCGATCAAAGGACACACCCAATACGCCTGCTGGCCCGCGCGACAGTGCGACTCGACGCGCTGGACGAGCTCGGGACGACGCGATTCCGGCATTGCCACGGTCTTGACCGGCTGGCGTCCCGGCGGCAACTCGTCGATGATCGAGCACTCCAGGTCCGCGTAGGCCGTCATAGCCAGCGTTCGTGGAATCGGCGTCGCCGTCATGACGAGCTGGTGTGGGACCGTGCGCTTGGATTGGCCTTTGAGCATGAGCGCGAGGCGCTGATGCACACCGAACCTGTGTTGCTCGTCGACGATGACCAGGCCCAATGCTGCAAAACGCACGTTTTGCTGAAACAACGCGTGCGTTCCCACGGCAACCAACACTGCGCCGGCCTCGAGGGCCGAATAAACCTGCCTGCGCGCCGCCGTTGTCATCGAGCTCGTGAGACACGTGACACGAAAACCGAACGGCTCGAGCCATGCCTGCAGGTTGCGCAAGTGCTGCTCGGCCAGCAGCTCCGTCGGCACCATGACGGCTGTCTGGGATCCCGCAGCCGCAGCGGCCAGCGCGGCAACGGCTGCGACGACCGTTTTTCCCGAGCCGACGTCCCCTTGCAGCAGTCTGTGCATCGGCCGAGTGCCGGCGAGATCCTCCAAAAGCTCGGCGACGGCACGGTCCTGCGCATCCGTCAGCGCAAACCCGAGGTGTTCACGAAAACGCGCGAGCAACGCAGGGTCGATTGCCAGAGCTCTTGCGTGCTCGACGTCGCGATCCTTGCCGACCTGCAACAGGCTCAAACGCTGCGCGACGAGCTCTTCGATTGCCAGACGCAGCTGGCTCGGATGCTGTCCCGTCAACAACGCATCCTTGTCGACGTCCTTCGGCGGCCCGTGCAACAGACGCAGCGATGCATCCAGCGTCGGCCAATCACGCGGCAGGAACGGTTGCACATAGTCCTCGAGCGGCGCGGCATCGAGGCGGCTCAACGCCTGCTCGACGAGACTTCGCAGCCGCTGCTGGTAGAGGCCCTCGGTGGTCGGATACACGGGCGTCAGACGGTCGTTCAACACCTCCTCGTCGGCGCCGACGAAGCTGTACTCGGGATGCACCATCTCGAGCCCGGTCGGGCCGAGTCGGACCTCGCCGAAGCACGTAATTCGTGCACCGCGGCTGAGGTTCTCCTGCTGCGCGCGGGAGAAGTGAAAAAAGCGCAACGTCAGGCCACCGGTGCCGTCGGCGACGCGACAGAGCATCGTTCGCCGTTTACGAAAGACGACCTCGGCCAGCTCGACGCTGCCCTGCACGAGGGCCTTCTGGCCCGGTGCGAGACTGCCGATCGGGCGAATCTGCGTTCGATCCTCGTACCGGATCGGCAGCAGGCACAGCAGATCGCCGACGGTCGTGACGCCGAGGCGCTCGAGGCGCTCGGCGACCCGGGGACCGACGCCTTTGAGGGCAGTGACGGGCTCCTCGGTCAGCGGCAGCCGCGCCCCGCCTGCTGCGCGGCTCCTCGAGCCCGATGACTGCGCGCTGAGACCTCGACTCAATGGCTCAGATCACGAGTATTGCGTCGACTTCCACGGCAGCGGAGCGCGGCAATGCGGCGATGCCGATGGCCGCGCGCGCCGGATAAGGCTCGGTGAAGTACTCGGCCATGACCTCATTGACCGTCGAAAAATCGTCGAGGTCGGTCAAGTAGACCGTGAGCTTTACGATTCGCTCGAGGTCGCTACCCGCAGCGCGTGCGACGGCTGCCAGATTGTCGAATACCTGACGGACCTGCGCTTCGACGGAGTCGTCGACGAGCTCCATCGTAGCCGGATTCAGCGGAATCTGACCCGACAGGTACACGGTCGCGCCGGCCCGAATCGCCTGACTGTAGGTGCCGATTGCAGCAGGCGCGTCGGCCGTCGCGATCGGTTGCTTGTCGTTCATCGATATCTCCGTTATCCGGCCAGGCGTTGCACCTTGAGCACATCGGGATTGGTTCGAATGCTGCGAAGCACCTGCGCGAGATGGCGGCGATCCCGCACCTTGAGCCGAAATAACAACGTCGACGCATCGCCGTCCGTCTCGACCGTGACGTGATCGATGTTGCTCTCGGTCGCAGAGATCCCGCCGGCAACCTCGGCCAGCAAGCCGACCCGGTTCATCGTTCTTACCTGAATCTCGGAATGGAACTCGCCCTTGATTCCGCGCTGCCACTCCACGGGGATCCATTTCGTCGGGTGCTTGCGAAAATCCGCCACGTTCGGGCAACTCGTGCGGTGTATCACGACGCCGCGACCGCTCGAGAGAAAACCGATGATCGCGTCACCGGGAATCGGATTGCAGCAACGCGCATAGCTGACGACGAGACCCTCCGTGCCCGCGATCTGCAACGGCTTGCGGTCGCGCTTGGCCTGATCCAGATCGCCGCCTTGCTGCTGGGCCAGCATTGCCGCGACGACGGGCGCGAGTCGCTCGCCGAGACCTAACTGCTCGTAGACGTGATCGAGCTCTTTCTCGCCGAGCTCCTCCAGCACCTTCTCGATCCAACGCTTCCTGAGCTTGCGATTGCTCAAGTCGAATGGCCGCAGCGCCTGCTCCAGCAGACGTCGGCCGAGCTTTCGCGCTTCGTCATGCTTGAGATTCTTAAGGTACGCGCGAATCGCATTGCGGGCCTTCGCCGTTTTCACGAAGTTTACCCAGTTCGGATTCGGTTTGGCGCCGCGTGCAGTCAGGATCTCGACGGTCTCACCGTTTCTGAGCGTGCTCTTCAGTGGCACGAGCCGTCGGTCGATTTTCGCAGCGACGCAGCGGTTACCGACATCGGTATGCACGGCATAAGCAAAATCTACGGCTGTGGCGTCTCGAGGCAGGCGCAGGATGTCACCCTTGGGTGTGAAGACGAAGACCTTGTCCGGAAAGAGGTCGACCTTGACGGTCTCGAGAAACTCCTCGTAGTTGGCCGCTTTCTGCATCTCGATCAGACCCGTGAGCCACTCACGCGCCCGCGCTTCTGCCGTGTAGGTATGCTTGTCGACGGCTTTGTACTGCCAATGCGCGGCAATACCGCGTTCCGCAAGCTTGTCCATGCTCTCTGTTCGGATCTGCACCTCGAGCGGCGCGCCGTTCGGCCCGAAAAGCGTCGTATGCAGCGATTGATAACCGTTGACGCGAGGAATCGCGATGTAGTCCTTGAAACGGTTCGGCATGGGTTTGTAGAGCTGATGGATGAGCCCGAGCACGCGATAGCACGTATCGATATCGCCGACGATGATCCGCAGCCCGTTCACATCGGCAATCTCCGAGAGCGGAATCTTCTTGCGCCGCATCTTCGAGTAGATGCTGTACAGATTCTTCTCGCGCCCCATCATCCGCGCCTCGATTCCGTTCTTCTCGAGAACTCGGCCGATGTTCGCCTGCAGCTTGTTCAGAAGCTGCTGCCTGCTGCCGCGCGTCCTGCGCACGGCGCGTTCCAAAACGCGGTAGCGAAACGGCGCAAACGTCTTGAAGCCGAGGTCCTCGAGCTCGGTCTTGATGCTGTAGATACCGAGCCGATTGGCGATTGGCGCGTAAATGTCGAGCGTTTCTTTCGCGATGTTTCTGCGCTTGTCCGCTGGCAGCGCGTCAATCGTGCGCATGTTGTGGGTACGGTCGGCGAGCTTCACGAGAATTACGCGAAGATCCTTGACCATCGCGAGCAACATCTTGCGAAAGCTCTCGGCCTGAGCTTCGAGCGCCGAGTCGAAGTGCAATTTATCGAGCTTGCTGACGCCGTCGACGAGCAACGCAACGTCGTCGCCGAACTCTGACTCGATGTCCTTCAGCGTGGCCGTCGTATCCTCGAGGACATCGTGCAGTAGTGCGGCCTTGATCGATCCGGCGTCCAGATGCAGGCTGGCCAGAACCTTGGCGACGGCGACCGGGTGAGTGATATAGGCCTCGCCGCTCAATCGCTGCTGGCCCTCGTGCGCCTTGGCGCTGAACTCGTAAGCAGCAACAACGCCTTCGATGTCCTCGGGAACCAGATAGGTCTCGAGGTCGGTCAGCAGCGAGGCGAAGTCGCTGCCGCGCCAGGCTGCAGGGAGACGGTCCCGGATGGCCGCGGCGTAGTCCATGGTTCCTTCTCATCGGCGACCCGCGTGCGGCAAGCCGGATCGGCCGTGGGGTGCGCTAGTCTTCGAGTGAGACCGGGCCGGGCAACGGCGGCTCCGCCGCGAGAGCCGTCGAACCCTGCTCGAGATCGAGCAGGTCGTCGAGCGACTGCTGCTCCCGCTCCTCGAGGATACTTTCCGTGACGTAGCCCTCCGCGATCTCGCGCAGCGCGACGACTGTTGGCTTGTCGTTTTCCCAGTCCACCATCGCCTCAGCGCCGTTCGCGAGCTGTCGCGCGCGCTTTGCTGCGACCAGAACGAGCTGGAACATGTTCGGAATCTTGTCGCTGCAGTCTTCTACTGTAATTCGGGCCATTGCCCCACCTATCGGAAAAGCCTCAGTTACACGCAGTTTACTCCATGACGCTCTAGCCCGCATCCGCAGGGCCGGCCCCCGAAAGCACGCGCCGGGCGCGCGCCGAGGCCTCCGGCGCCGCAACGCGATGCGCCTCGCCCTCACCCGCGAGGATCTGCACGAGATCGTCGACGGCCGCCTCGACGTCGTCGTTGATGACGACATAATCGAAGTCGGACCAATGGCCCATGTCGCTTACCGCATCGGCAAGCCGCCGCGTGATGACCTGCTCGTCATCGGTACCGCGCCCGCGCAAGCGACGCTCGAGCTCGGCCCGGCTCGGCGGCAGGATAAAGATGCCGACAGCCGCCGGCTCGGCCGCGCGAATCTGCGCCGCGCCCTGCCAGTCGATCTCCATGAGCACGGAGTAGCCATCATCGAGGAGTTGCGCGACGTGGGCGCGGCTCGTGCCGTACCAATGGTCGAAGACGCGCGCAGACTCGAGGAATTCGCCGTCCTCGCGCATGCGCTGGAACTGGGTGTCATCGACAAAGAAATAATCTTCGCCATCGACCTCGGTCGGGCGCTGCGGGCGTGTCGTGTAAGAGATCGAGAAACGCAAACTCGGCGCGCGCGCGAGCAGTCCGTGAACCAGAGTCGTTTTACCGGCACCGGACGGGGCCGAGATGACCACGAGCTTGCCGCGCTGTCGATCGACCATCGTTTACTCGAGGTTCTGCACTTGCTCGCGCATCTGCTCGATCAGAACCTTGAGCTCGACGCCGTTACGCGATAACGCTTCGTCCTGCACCTTCGAGGCAAAGGTGTTCGCCTCGCGGTTGAGCTCCTGAATGATGAAGTCCAGGCGCCGACCGATGGGTTCGTCCTTGCGCAACGTCGTCTCGATTTCCTCGACATGGCTTGCGAGCCGGTCGAGCTCCTCGGCGACGTCGAGCCGCTGCGCGATCAGTGCGATCTCCTGCTCGAGGCGCTCCGGCTCGAGCTCGAGATCGAGCTTGTCGATGCGTTCGAGCAACTTCGCGCGGTAGCGTTGCTCCGCCTCTCCGAGTTGCGGCGCGACGGCGCCGACGATCTCGGAAATGCCCGCGCAGCGCTGCAACAACGCATCGGCGAGGCGCGCGCCTTCGCTCTGCCTGGCCTGCTTGAGCGCGTCGAGCGCGGCGTCCAGACCATCGATGGCAGAACGTTCGACGTCCTCGAGCGCGGGTGCGGGCTCTTCGAGCACGCCCGGCCAGCGCAGCAGATCTGCGACCGTCAGCGGTCGTGCGTCGGGACAGCGACGCAGCACACGATCTTGCAGATGCATGACGGCCTCGAGCGCTGTGTCGTTGAGCTCGGCATCGGCCTGCTGCTCATCGGCGCGCAGCAACCGAAGCGTGCCGTCGACCTTGCCGCGCCGAATGACGGCACCGATTCGCTCCTTACAGCTTGGCTCGAGCTTGCGCAACTCCTCCGGCAACCTCAATCCTACGTCCAGAAAACGATGATTGACGCTGCGCACCTCCCACGCGAGACGATAAAGGCCCACCTCGACCTCCGCGCTCGCAAAGCCCGTCATACTGCTCGGCATCGTCAATCTCTGCCCCGCGAACCAGACACAATGGGTCGTTGAGTCTAAGATATGCGGCAAATCGAAACGAGCTTTCGCTCATGAACATCGACGCTGCGGCACTGAGCCTCGTAGGCGACCGCAAGGAAAACCAGGACCGCGTGGCAACGGTCGGCGACGAGCAGGCCCTGCTGCTCGTCGTCGTGGACGGCATGGGCGGCCACTCGCAGGGGGCCAAGGCCGCTCAGGCGACCGAGGACGTTCTACGCAACCTGTTCGCCGAAGCAAAGAAACCGCTCGTGGACCCGCAAGGATTCCTGACGCTGGCGCTGAGCTTCGCGCACGACGAGGTCGTCGGTCTCGGCGACGGCGTCCCGCTCGATCACCGTCCGCGCGCCACATGCGCGGCGTGCGTCGTTCAGGACCACAGTGCTTACTGGGCACATGTGGGCGACAGCCGTATTTACCAGCTTCGCGACGGCGCCATCATCGAGCGCACGCGCGACCACAGCCACGTCGAGCTCCTGCTGCGCGAAGGCGTCATCGAAGAGGACCAGATGGCAGATCATCCAATGCGAAATCTCGTCGAGTGCTGTCTCGGCGGTGACTCGCCGTTGCCTGATGTGGCCGTGACGGGACGACACCGTTTGCAGCCCGGCGATGCGATAATCGTTTGTACGGACGGATTGTGGTCGGGTGTCACCGAAGAACACATGGCTACGCTCGCAACGGATGCAGACATCGCGATGGCGAGCGTGCTGGACGAGCTCGGCAACGCTGCAGTGCGAGCCAATGCGCCTCACAGCGACAACACGAGTGCCTGCGGCATGCGCTGGATCGGTTCGGCCTGATCGAGCGCTCACGACGACCACCAGACCCAGGAGCCCATGATGCGACCGAGTGGACGCGCTGCGAACGAGATGCGCCCGATCAAGCTCACGACGCGGTACACACGACATGCCGAAGGTTCCGTGTTGACGGAGTTCGGCGACACGCGCGTGCTTACGACGGCTAGCGTGGAAGCCCGCGTACCCGGCTTCCTCAAGGGACGAGGCGAGGGGTGGGTGACTGCTGAGTACGGAATGCTGCCGCGCGCCACGCATACGCGCAGCCTCCGCGAGGCCGCCCGCGGTAAGCAGAGTGGCCGTACGCTGGAGATCCAGCGCCTGGTCGGCCGAAGTCTGCGAGCCGTCGTGGACCGCACAGCGCTCGGTGAGCGCACGATTACGATCGATTGCGACGTGCTCCAGGCCGACGGTGGCACGCGCACAGCATCGATCACGGGTGGTTACGTCGCGCTCGTGCTGGCCGTGCGCGAGCTGCAGCGTCGCCGAGAGCTTCAAACCGATCCAATTCACGGGCATATCGCAGCCGTGTCGGTCGGCATAGTCGCGGGCGAGCCGGTCCTTGATCTCGACTACGCCGAAGATGCCGATGCCGAGACCGACATGAACGTCGTCATGAACGAAGCGGGCGGCTTTATCGAGATCCAGGGCACGGCCGAGGGCCACGCCTTTCAGCGCGGCGAGCTCGACCGCTTGCTGGATCTCGCAAGCGTCGGAGTGGACGCCTGCCTCGCCGCTCAGCGCGACGCGCTGCTGCCGTGACCGGCGGCGCGCGCGCGCCCCGCTGGGTCATCGCTACCGGCAACGCCGGCAAGCTCATCGAGCTGCGCGCGCTGCTCGAACCGGCAGGAATGACGCTTGTCGGTCAGAGCGACCTCGGCGTCGAGTCGCCGCCAGAAACCGGCGCGACGTTCCTCGAGAACGCCCTGATCAAGGCGCGGCACGCGGCCCAGCAGACGGGCCTTGCGGCGATTGCCGACGACTCGGGGCTCGTCGTCGATGCGCTCGGCGGCGCGCCGGGCATTTTTTCCGCGCGATATGCGGGCCCGCAGGCCCGCGACAGCGACAACATCGCCAGGCTACTCGACGCCATGCGCGATCTGTCCGCCACCGAGCGCTGCGCGCATTTTCATTGCGTCGTCGTCGCACTGCGTAGCGCGACGGATCCTGCGCCGGCGATCGGACAGGGCCGCTGGCTCGGCCGGATCGCGCTCGCGCCCGCGGGCGCGGCCGGCTTCGGATATGACCCGGTTTTCTTCGATCCCGAGCTCGGCAAGACGGCCGCGGAGCTCACCCGCGAGGTCAAGAACCGCGTGAGCCATCGCGCCCGAGCGCTCGAGGCGCTGGCAGCGGACCTGGCCGAGAGCGGCGCGCCTGATTGAGGGCGCCGCCCGGCACGCGCTCTTATGCACAGAGTCGGCCGTCGGTTCAAAAAACGAGGACGTTGCAGTTTGTTCCTCTCGGGTATGATGGAAAATTCGAAATAACCTATTGAAATACATAAATTTATTCAGATTGATGCTTTTTTGGCCATTCTCGGAGTTTTCTTTTCCGTTTCAGGCCTTAGTGTTGCCTCGATCGCAGTTCTACACAGAGTTATCCACAGCATCTGTGGATAACACCCCAGGCCGGCAGGATTCGTCGCCTCGAGACCGTCATTGCTTGAGTTTGGCGCGTCTGCGCAGTATCCTCACGCGCCCGTTTCGAGCGGCTTACGTCTCATGAAAGCAGAGATCCACCCAAAATACGGCGAGATGAAAGTCACCTGCAGTTGTGGCAACGAGTTCACGACGGCCTCGACGCTGGGTGAGGATCTGCAAGTCGAAGTGTGCTCCGCCTGCCATCCGTTCTACACGGGCAAACAGAAGATCGTGGACACGGGCGGGCGCGTAGACAAGTTCCGCAAGCGCTACGGGATGACTTCGGCGAAGTGACGCCGATTCGGGCGTGAGGTGCGCCCGTCCGGCCCACTCCGCCTGGCCCCTGCTATACTCCGGATTGCCTCGGCACGAGCCCACTGGGTCCGTGCAGCGCGCCGCCGGGCCTTCGGTCCATCTCCGGCACGGGGCGGCGCCCGCAACAATTTGCTATCTACCTTAGGTGCGACGCATGACGGACAAGCATTACACCTTGATCGACCCTGAGTCTGGAGCAGAGCTCGAGCTCAAGCGCTACGATCCCACCCTCGGGCCCAGCGTTCTCGACATCTCATCACTGTACGGCAAGCTCGGCGTCTTCACGCACGATCCGGGATTCGGGGCCACGAGCTGTTGCGAGAGCAAGATCACGTTTATCGACGGCGAGAAGGGCGTGCTCGTCTATCGCGGCTACCCGATCGAGCAGCTCGCAGAGCAATCGAGCTTTATCGAGGTGTGCTATCTGCTTCTTCACGGTGAGCTGCCCACACAAGCGCAGCTCGACGTATTCGACGAGTCGATACGCACGCATACGATGCTCAACGAGTCGTTGCTACGGTTCTTCAACGGCTTTCATCACAACGCGCATCCGATGGCGATGGTCACCGGTGTCGTCGCGTCGATGTCGGCCTTCTACCACGACTCGACCGTAATCTCTAACCCCGCCCATCGCGACGTGTTTGCGCACCGCATGATCGCGAAGATCCCGACGATTGCGGCTGCCGCCTACAAGCATTCGCTCGGTCAGCCGTTCATGTATCCGCGCAACGACCTGAGCTACTGCGGTAATCTGCTCAACATGTTCTTCTCGGTGCCGGCGGCGGACTACGAAGTCAATCCGATTGCCGA
>JBFJXA010000026.1:0-17918 GCA_041623375.1 Gammaproteobacteria bacterium
GGGCCACCGATATGCCCGGTTTGCTCATCGATCTGAATCTGCACGGGATTGCGGCCGAGAAAAGCCGCGCGCAACGTGCCGTTGGCTGCGAGCGTTGCGCGCAGCGCCTCGTCATCAGCGACCTGCGCCTGCAGCGTGACGGCGAGCAAGCTAGAGACGAGAAGAGTTATCCAGCGAATCGACATGCTCGGTACCTCGTAAGCTGAGTCTACAACAACAGCGGTGTTGCCGATGTCAGGCGAGAACTTTTCTGAAAACCTCTATGGCTATTGCCATCTCTTCTCTGCTGCCGAGTGAAATTCGGCAATGCGTATTTTCCATTGGCGGAAAGTCTCGGCCGACAAGGACATTGTTCTCCAAACAAGCTTCGCGAAACTCTCGTGCCGGGCGCCGGATGTTCACGAAGATGTGGTTCGTATTGGAATCCCCGACTTCGAAACCCATCTCGCGGAATGCACCGATTGTCATGTCACGAATCTCGGCGTTCTCCTGTACTTCCCGTGCGATGTGCTCTCGGTCTTCCAGTGCGGTAAGCGCGGCTACGGCGCTCAGCATGTTTAAATCACCCAATCCCCAGGCACGGCGGATCTTAGCCAGAGTCGGTCCCTGACCCAGTGCGTATCCGACGCGCAAGCCGGGCATGCCATGCGCCTTGGAGAACGACCGGGTCAGAAAAACGTTCTCATGCTCCAGCGCTAGTGGCAGCGCCGTTTCAATCGCACCAGGTCTGGCGTAGTCGATGTAGGCCTCGTCGATGTGAATCATTGTGCCCGGCGCTTCCTGCACGACCCGGCGAACGAAGCGCGCAACGGCGTCGGGACCATGTGCAGTTCCCGTGGGATTATTCGGATTGCAGAGATATAGGAGGCCGGCACCCGGGGCCGCATCGGCCAGGGCGTCGAGATCGATTCCGAGTGAGCTATCGAGAGGTAACTCCTGCGTCGCAGCACCGATTTCCTGCGCCGTGCTCAGGCTGGTCGAGTAAGTCGGCATCGGAATCACGAGTCGCTTGTCGGCGGAACAAAAGGCTCTCACCGCAGCCCGCAACAACGGGGAGGAGCCCGTTGCGAGTTGGACGTTGTCGTTTGCAACTTTGTAGTAATTGGCGATGCCTGCACGCAGCTCATTGACGTGGTCAGCCGGATAACCGCGACCGACACGCTTGGTGACATGGGAACGCAGGACTTCCATGGTTTTAGGGCCAGGTCCACGGGCACTTTCATTTTGGTGGAGCTGGATGACGCCGCCGTCGTAAACACCGGACGCCGAAGCGGCCCGAGTCTGGGCCCTGGCAGTCTTACTGACGAGAGATGTGCCCCCGAGTACGCCTGCGGCGGTCCCGAGTGCGACGGATCCTACAAATTCGCGACGTGTCGTAGTCATAAAATTCTCCGATCACCTAGATTGAAATCCTCATTAGACTCTGTGCGCTTTCCATACTCCGTTCGAATCGTTTGAAATATTCGTTCTAGTCGACGTGGATGCAGCCTCAAATGTGCGCTCACGGCCACAAACCGACATTCCCATCCCAGGGAACAAACTTCAAGTCGAGTCGAGTCAGGCGTCGTCCGGCACGCGAGCCTCTTGAACGCACAACGGGAGTGGTTTAGCGTGCCTCAAGCGATGGTTCGCGCGCTTGGCGGTCCACGGCTGCATCGATACGTCAGAATGGGAAAAAAGAGGGATTTTCAAATGCTTACGCGAGTCAATACACTTGGAATCTTGATTGGGCTGACGGTTGGACTCGTAGCTGGCGCGCAGGCGGTCGCACCGGACTTCATGGACAAGCTCGCCGCGGATGCGCGGCCCGCTGAGGATAAGGCGCGGGACGGCTCGCGGCGCCCCTATCAGGTCATGCAGCTGCTCGACGTGCGCGAGGGTATGACCGTCGTCGACGTTGCGGCCGGCGGCGGTTGGTATACGGAGGTTTTATCGGCCGCCGTGGGTCCGAGTGGGACCGTGATTGCTCAGTTCGGCCCGCGTGGCAACAGAGAAGAACGCCAGGCCAGGGCAGACCGTCTCGGTAACGTCCGAGCCGTATTCGAGGGATTGCCCACGGTCGGCACGGGAATCGCCGATCGAGCCGTGACGGCGCTGAGCTTGCACCATCGCGATACGGCGTTCCTACGCGAGATTCATGATGTGCTCAAGCCTGGCGGTATGGCCGTCGTCATCGATCACGAAGGCAGCCCCGGCATGGACAACGACGAGCTGCATCGAATGCTCAAAGCCGACGCGCGGCGCTGGATCGAGGAGGCGGGCTTTGAGATCGTCGAGGACTCCGATCTGCTGCATACGAGCGCCGACGATCACTCGATGTACATCATGGCGCCCGAGCTCGGGCGCGACACGGATCGGTTCCTGTTTCTCGTCAGGAAACGCTAGGGCGACCGATCGACGCGGGCCGCGGCGATTGACTCGCTGTGGGCCGGGTCCCGCTTTTTCATCCGGCGAGCACGTGGCTCCAGCCGCGGTAGGCTTCCGCGTGCAGCGGCACGTTGTGCACGCGCAAGATGTCGACACCCTGCGCGCACAGCGCGAGCGATGCGCCGAGCGTCGCTAGATCCCTGTCTGCAGCGCTCGCGCCCGTGAGGCTGCCGAAAAAGGACTTGCGGGAGTGGCCGACGAGAACGCGTAAACCGAAGCGCCGGAACT
The DNA here is from genome assembly GCA_041623375.1 of Gammaproteobacteria bacterium. Classification (GTDB taxonomy): domain Bacteria; phylum Pseudomonadota; class Gammaproteobacteria; order Steroidobacterales; family Rariloculaceae; genus JAHEEM01. Next base: position 2,656 of record JBFJXA010000026.1, read on the forward strand.
TCCCGGCCGAGCGCAGCAGCCCGAGCGACTGCAGCGCATCCTTACCGAAACCAATCCCGGGATCGAAGATCACGCGATCGAGATCCAATCCGGCCGCATCCCATTCATCGAGACGGTCTGCCAGCCATGCTTCGACGGAGGCGCAGGCGCTCTCGCCTGCAGGCAGCGTTCGCTGTTTATCGACGGGTACGCTCAGACTGTGCATAGCGACCCAGTCCACGCCACTGGATCTCGCGAGCTCGATCATCATGGGGTTCGTCAGTCCGCTGACGTCGTTGATGACGTCGACGTCGCGCTCGAGCGCGAGACGTGCCGTCTCAGGATGATACGTATCGACGCTGACGAGTGGGCGGAGCGGATCACCCGACAGTCGCTCCTGCAGGGGCGCGAGAATCGGCTCGAGCCGTTGCCACTCCTCGGCAGCCGTGATCGGCTCGGCGCCGGGGCGCGTCGACTCGGCGCCAATATCGACGATATTGACGCCCGCATCGAGCATCGCCTCGAGTTGCGGTTGCACGGCGGCCCAGTCCGTGAATGCGCCGCCATCGGAGAAGGAGTCCGGCGTCACGTTGATGATGCCCATCCATAACGGAATGTGGTCATCGAGCGTGCGTGACCAGTCGAGCAGCGTTTTCTCCCCCCGCCCCGGAAGTCGCAGTTGCGGTGCGAGGGCGAGGAGCGGTGCCAGCACGAAACTGCGCCTGTGCACATCGCGATGGGGAATCGTCAGTGTCTCTGTATCGATGTGCTCATCGCCCCAGAGCAGAATATCGATGTCCAATGCACGCGGCGCCCAGCGGTTGCCTCGGCTGCGACCCAGAGAGTCCTCGATGGCCTTGATCTTGTCTCGCAGCGCCTGCGGCTCATCGTGCGACTGCGCATCGATGACGATATTGAGGAACGGCAAGTTCCAGTCGGCCGGCGCGTCCGGCGGTAGAAGCGCCGGCGACTCGACGACGGGCGAGACACGCTGAACGATGACACCGTCGTTCTCGAGCGCTGCGATTCCACGACGCAAATATTCGCGACGGTCGCCGATGTTCGATCCGAGTCCGAGATAGGTTTGCATCGAGTTGTTCGTTGCGCGTGCCTGGTGCGGCCGCTCGTTCTTGCTAGTATAAGCTGCAACGCTAATCACTATTCGCTCATCGGGGGAAACAATGAAAACGAGAGCCGCAGTCGCGTGGGAAGCCGGTCAGCCGTTGACCGTGGAGGAGGTCGACCTGGAAGGGCCGAAGGCCGGCGAGGCGCTCGTCAGAATCGTTGCGACGGGTGTGTGCCATACCGACGCGTACACGTTGTCGGGCGATGATCCTGAAGGCGCGTTCCCGGCCATTCTCGGCCACGAGGGCGGTGGTATCGTCGAAGAGGTCGGTGCCGGCGTCACGAGCGTCGAGCCGGGCGATCACGTCATTCCGCTGTATACGCCGGAGTGTCGCGAGTGCAAGTTCTGCAAGTCGGGCAAGACGAATCTGTGCCAGGCGATTCGCGTCACGCAGGGTCAGGGGCTCATGCCCGACGGCACGAGCCGGTTCTCAGCAGGCGGTAAGCAGATCCTGCATTTCATGGGCACATCGACGTTCTCGGAATACACCGTGCTGCCGGAGATCGCGCTTGCAAAGATCTCCGACTCAGCACCGCTCGAAAAAGTCTGTCTGCTCGGCTGCGGCATCACGACGGGCATCGGTGCCGTGTTGAATTCAGCCAAGGTCGAGCCAGGCTCGACCGTCGCCGTGTTCGGGCTCGGCGGTGTGGGTCTAAGTGTCATCCAGGGCGCCGTGATGGCGAAGGCCGAGCGCATCATTGCTATTGATGTGAACGCCGACAAGGAACAGATGGCCCGCCAGCTCGGTGCGACCGATTTCGTCAACCCGAGGGACTACGATCAGCCGATTCAGGAGGTCATCGTCGAGCTTACTGATGGTGGCGTCGATTATTCGTTCGAGGCCGTCGGCAACGTCGATCTCATGCGCTCGGCGCTCGAGTGTTGCCACAAGGGTTGGGGCGAATCGACGATCATCGGTGTTGCCGGCGCAGGCCAGGAGATCTGCACGCGGCCGTTTCAGCTCGTCACCGGGCGCGTATGGCGCGGCAGCGCCTTTGGCGGGGTCAAGGGCCGCAGCGAGCTACCCGGTCTCGTCGATCAGTACATGGCCGGCAACGTTAAAGTCGACGAGATGATCACGCACACGATGGGTCTCGAGGACATCAACCGCGCATTCGATCTCATGCACGACGGCCAGAGCATCCGCTCCGTCATTCACTTCTGACGATCCGCAGCTAGAAGTCGTAGCGCAGCTCGATGCCCGCGTAGAGATTCCGATCGGGCGCGGGCTCGAAGTAGCGCCCGCCGAATGCATTGATGCGAATATCCGAGTTGTAGCGCTCGTCGAACAGGTTGTTGATGCCCACGAACGGCGATGCGATGAATGGCCCCATGGCCCGCTCCAGACCGATACGAAGATTGCCGAGCGTATAGCTGTCGACCGACACGCTATTGCCGTTGTTGGCATAGATGTCGCCAACGTAGCGAACGTCGAACGTGCCGAAAACGCCCGACGGATGCGTGTAAGTCACTTCGCCGAACAGAAAGTGCTCGGGTATGCCCGGTATCGTATTGCCAGAGAAAACGTTGCCGTCATTGTCGACGAACTCGTCGAATTCGAAATTCGAATACGTATAGCTCAGAACGAACCGGAAGTTGTCGAACGGCGCCGATTGGAGCGACAGCTCGAGTCCCGTTCGATCGGATTTTCCGGCGTTGACGAAAAACTCGCGGTTCGCCGTCTCGAACGGGATCAGCTCGTCTTTGACTTCGATGTTGTAGATCGCTGCCTCGTAGGACGTAGACCGGGCGAGCCGACCGCGCAGGCCGAGCTCGAGATTGGTCGCTTCCTGTGGCTCGAGGCTCGGATTGAAGCCGCCGCCGCCTGACGGGTCGGCAAACTCCGTCGTCGTCGGCGTCTCGAAGGCCGTCGACAACGTGCTGTACAGCGTCAAATCGGGGGTCAAGTCTGCGACGATGCCGAGCATCGGATTGACGTTGTCGAGCGTTCGGGACCCGGAGTCGTTGCCGTCGGTCAGGAAGCGGTCACCGACGTCGAACTCGACTTCGTCGTAGCGCAGACCTGCGGTGAGGCTTATCGTATCGCTGACGCTGAGCTCGTCCTGGACGAAGACGCCTCGCGCTCGAACGCGCTCGTTTTGATCGAACACGAGCGGGCCGACGACGCCGTTCAGGTTATCGAATCGCCGGCGGTCATCGTCCTGATCGTCGAAATCCACGCCTATCATGAGCCGATTGGGTCGGTCCTGCAGCATGCCGGCATAGGTGTAGCTAACGCCGCCGCCCGAGAACGACCGACCGATCTCGACGGCTCCGCCGCCCAGGAAGGGCAGCTTGTTCTCGAAGTCGCGATCGACGTGATAGGTCCTGACCGCAAGCTCGTGCTCGTCCGCGATCGGCAGGGTATAGACGAAGCCGACGCGCGTCTGCTCGAGGGCCTCGCCGGCAGCGAACTGTACGTTTCGGTCGCGGGCTGAGCTCGGGTCCGCAGCGGCTTGCGCGGCATTGATGCCGCCGGGGTCGTTGGAGATCGGCTGATCCGTGTAGTTGATCACGGCCAGGAGCGAGCTATCGCCGGCGAGATCGAAATTGAAGCGGCCGCTGAGCTGCGTGTTTTCCCATTCGCTGTGATCGCGGTAGCCATCGACACTCGTATCCGCAAGGCTTACGACATAGTCCATCGGACCGGCCGGTCCCCCGGTCTTGACCTGGATCTTGCGAAAATCGAAGGCGCCGGCCGAGAGCCGTGCCGTCGCGAACGGCGTTTCCGTGCCGCCCTCGGAGATGACGCTGACGACACCCCCGGACGCATTGCCGTAAAGGCTCGAGCTCGGGCCGCGAATGACCTCGATCTGCCGCGCCGTGCCGAGATCGATCGTGTCTACTTGACCCTGACCGTCGGGCAGGGTTTCCGGGATACCGTCGACGATGATTTTGACGCCACGAATACCGAATGCAGCACGGGCGCCGAAGCCCCGGATCGAGAGCCGCAGATCGCGAGAGAAGTTGTAATTGCTCTGCATGAACAGACCGGGCACGCGGGCCAGTGACTCATCCAGCGTGAGTTGCTGGCGGCCGAGCTGGATATCGTCGATGCCGACGACGCTGATCGCCGCCGGTGTGCGCCCGAGCGTCGTCTGCAGACGCGTCGCCGTTACGATGATCTCGTCGAGTGACTCACTCGTCGCTTCGGATGTTTGCTGCGCCGGCAACAGTGCCGGCGCAAGCGCGAGTCCGCAGGTGGTGAGACAGAGTCCGAACAATCTGACCTTAGCGTTTCGTCTGCCGTTCATTTTTATTGCCTCTCGACGTTCGCGGCGGTGGGTACGCAATCATACACGCTCATTCAGACATTTCCTTCGAGCAGGCGTTCAATGAGGTAAAGGATATTTTGCGTATGCGCACGGGTCTCCACGTTACCGCCGCGCTTTCTGCTCAGCAGGCGCTCGATCTCGCGTACCTGATAGAGCGCCATCGATCGGGACGTATGATCGTAGTCGTCCTCGTCCGTAACGATTTCTAGAAGCCGTTTCACGTACTCCGTCTGCAGATTTTGCCGGAATGTGTTGACGTCTCCACGCAGGTCGGCTGCGAACATCGCGTCCGTCAGATCCGTCATGACCTCAGCCAGACTGTACTCGTTGCCATAGAGTCGCGAATCGGTAATGCGCGTCATGACGCGCGCGTGCAGGAAGTGGTCGAGCGCGCCGCTCTGTAGGTCCAGGACCCATTCGTGAAGCTTCGGATCCTCGGTCGAGTTCCTGAAGTTCCAGAGGCGACGTTGCTCCTGCAGGTGGTTGTAGAGATCCGCCGGGGCTGCGAGGGCCGTCGGCGCGAACAGGTGCTCCGAGAGCGCCGCCATCGCGCGTTGTTGATCGGCAAGTGCGACGGGCTCGAACGGCGTCCGGGCGCCGGCCTGACCGACGACGGATCGGTTGATGTAGACGCCGCCGATTTGATGTGTAAGCACGCTCACCGACCGTGCGATCTGAGCGAGCATGACGATGTAGCCGTCGCGAAGCTCGTGGTAGGACTGCCCATCGCGCGAGAGTTTTTCCACGGCTTCGTCGAGCAATCCGTCGATGAGATCGATGCGCTCGACGGCGTAGCCGATCGGGTCGCTGCTCAGGTCATACCAATGTATGCGAGGGTCAGACCCCAGGCCGGACCCGCGCATGACGTGATCGTCCGTGCCGAACAGCAGTGACGGCTGCGTAGAGCGCGCTGCGATCGAAGCCAGCCGGTCTCGTTCTGCATCCGCATCGCCGAGGCTCTGGGAATAGCTGTACTCGACGATCCAGTCGTCGTAGGGCCCCGGAACGAGCGTGAAGAAGTTCGTCTGCTCGCGTCCGGGCGGCGCCACGTGGATATCCGTGTAGTCCATGACTGTTGCGTAGAGGCCCGCGCGCTCGACGGCTGCGTGATCGTAGAGCTCATCGTGACTGAGCATTTGCGAGCCGGCGAAATTATGCGCGAAGCCGAGCGTGTGGCCGACCTCGTGCAGCACGAGGTCGATGAGAAACTCGCGCAGGACCTGCTCCTCGACGGCCGAGCCGAGATTCAGCGCGTTTACGGCAAAGCGCCCGAACGCTTGACTGATCTGAAGGTCGTGCGCAAATGAGCAGTACTCGTGCGCGAGCTCGGCTGGGATCTCCGCAGACTCACCGTCGAGGCTGCCGAGAATGCGCTGGTACTGGACGCGCCGCAGCGTCGTCGCGTACTCGAGCATGATATCTGCGCCGATGATCTGGCCTGTGCGCGGGTTCGTGAACGACGGCCCATACCCGGAAAACAGCGGGTCGGGCGAGGACGTCCAGCGCAGCACGTTGTAGCGAATATCCTCGGCTTCCCATTCGGCGTCATCCGGTTGGATGCGAACCTCGATCGCATTCGCGAATCCGATTTTCTCGAACGAACGGTTCCATGCCAGCACGCCTTCGCGCACGGCATCACGAAACTCCATCGGTGTCGTGTTCTCGATCCACCACACGATCGGCTCGACGGGCTCGGACAGCGCCGCGTCGGGATCCGCTTTGACGAGGTGCCAGCGCTCGACGAGATCGCGATACGGTGTCGGATCATCCTGTGTCAGATCCGTGATCTGTTGGGAAAAATAGCCCATGCGATGATCTGTGAGACGAGGTTCGTAGTCGTTCTCGGGAATCGCGATCAATGAGTGCTGAACGGAAATCGTGACGTAGCGGGCATCGGTGATCTCCTCGTTGCCGCGAACGACCGGTGCAGGATTGTCGTAGACGTAGTCGACCTGAACGTCGGTATTGAGCGGGAAGCTGCGAACGGTCGTGATCTTCGTTTTCTCTTCGCTGAGATTGCCGAGTCGGAACGCATCCTTCGGTCCCTGGTCGGGATCCGGGGTGGCTTTGACCTGCAAGAGGTTCTCATTGATGAACAGCTCATCGGCTCCAATCAGGAGATCGCCGGTTTCATCATCCTCGGCGGCGATCTCGACGGCAGCGAGCAGGGCCGGGCTGATGTTTGCAGAGGACGCACGACTGAGCGGATGCTCCGGATCGAAATAGAACGAGGTGTTCTCGTAGTGAAACTCGATCCGGTCGTAGTGCCTGCTGATCGAGATGATTCGGTTATCGCGGAAATTACCTCTGAAATGACCGCCCTGACGAACGCCGTTGGTGCTGACGGCGAAGTAGATGTATTCGCGATCGAGCTGCTCCGGTCGGATGAGCAGATGCGTCTCGCCCGATTCGCGATCCCTGAAGAGCGTGAAGAGGCCCTCGAAACGATCGCTGTCGGCCGTGATCTCTGCGATCGTCTGCGGGCCGTCCTCGTCCGCATCGTTGTCCTGAGCGTTTCCTGGCGTTGCGAGAGCCAGGCTCATCAGTCCGACGGCAATCCAAAAAGGCATGTGGAATTTCATGACGTTTACCTCCGCGAGGGCCCCGAAGCATAGAAAATCTGCGGGCGCTGGGCTAGCTGGCCCCACGCCCGCGCGCGGCCCCTATCCGGCACGGGCGTTGCGTGCGCGCACCTGCGCTCGCGATGGCTATGCCATGGACGCCGTGGTAGAATCGTGCTCTATCGCAAGTGTTGTATTAATGCAACATTGCATCGAACTTGGGGAGTGACGTTCGCATTGACAGCTGGACGTTGTCTTTTCTGAGGGGCGGCTCAACAGCGCCCCTTTTTCTTTGCGCGAGACAATTTCGCAATCCGCAACGCGCGTGCCTGCCGCGTCGACGTTGCGTGAAGACCCACAAAGGCGAATCCGGCCTCCTGTAAGATGGTCGCTGCCACCGTCCGTCGTGCGAGCATGAGCGCATTCGGTCATGACAACAGGGAAGATCTGCATTTATCTGCCGGTCGATGAGTCCGGCGATTCGCATCGACGTCTCGAGTCCGCTGGATGCACGGTCGTGCTCGGCGACGCGCGCTGGGGCACGGGCGTAGATCGGGATACCGTGCTGCGCCTCGCGCGCGGCGCGGATGCGCTCATGGGCTCGACCATTCGCGGCGCGCCCGTGGATGCGGCGTTCCTCGATGGGCTGCCGGCGCTCAGAATCATCTCGAAATATACGATCGGGGTCGAGGATATCGATCTCGATGCCGCAACCGAGCGTGGCGTGATCGTGACGCACTGTCCGACCGAGGCGAACTGGGGCGGTGTCGCGGAAGGTACGCTGGCGATCATGCTCGGACTGCTCAAACGCGTGCGGGAGCGCGATCGCCACGTCAAGCAGGGCGGCTGGCGCGATGCGAGCCTCGTCGGTCGATATGTCGGGTCACGTCAGGACGGCTTTCCCGGACTGACGATCGGTATCGTCGGATTCGGCCGCGTCGGCGCGCGCGTAGCCGACCTGCTCGCACCGTGGCGCGTGCGCGTGCTCGCGGTCGATCCGTACGTCGAGCGCGCGAAATTCGTGCACCATGATGTCGAGCGCGTCGATCTCGATACGTTGCTGCGATCCGCCGATGTCGTCTCGCTGCATTGTTCTCTGACGAACGAGACGCGTGGCTTGATCGGTGCAGCGGAGCTCGCGCGCATGAAGCCCGGCGCGCTGCTCCTCAACACGGCCCGCGGCGCGCTCGTCGATGGCGACGCGCTCGCGGACGCACTGGAAGCGTGCGCGATCGCGGGCGCGGCGCTGGACGTGTTGCCCGAAGAGCCTCCGCCGCCGGATTCGCGCCTGGCGCGAATGGACGACCGTGTGCTGTTGAGTCCACACATGATCGCAGCCAACGACCGCGGTACGCTGTATGCGGCGATTCCCTGGGCGACCGATGCGACACTCGCAGCGCTCGCGGGACGCGTACCCGAGCATGTGGCCAACACCGCTGCAATTCCACGGTGGCGGGAACGCTTCGAAGGCCGGCCGTTGATTACCGCAAAGGCGAGCTAGTCCGGCTCATGATTGCGCGAACGACCACGAGAAATTCCGGAGGAATCCAGCCGATCGCCGGAAATTCTCGAGAGATCTGGTCATGGGCCCTCTACGATTTCGCGAACTCGCCTTTCTCGACGTTGGTCGTTACGTTCGTTTTCGGCACCTATTTCACGCAGGCGATTGCCTCGGATGCGATCGTCGGAACGACGCTCTGGTCCCGAGCGATGACGATCACTGCGCTCGTTGTCGCCATCTGCTCGCCTGTGCTCGGTGCGCTCGCCGATCGCGGCGGCTATCGCAAGGCGTTCGTGCTCGTGTTTACGCTGATCTGCGTGGCTGCGACGACGGCCCTGTACGGCGTCTTGCCGGGCCAGGTTCTGGCTGCGCTCGTGCTCGTCGTCGTCGCGAATATTGCATTCGAGTTTGCCGGGGTTTTCTATAACGCGTTTCTCGCGGATATCGTGCCGCCGGAGCGAATCGGCAGGGTGTCGGGGCTCGGATGGGGGCTGGGCTATATCGGCGGCCTCGCAGCGCTCGGGGTCGCGCTCGTCACGCTCATTCAGCCTGAAACGCCGTGGTTCGGCTTCTCTCGCGAGGCCGGTGAGAATATCCGCGCGACGAATCTACTCGTCGCGGCCTGGTTTCTCGTCTTCAGCCTGCCGCTCATGCTCTGGGTGACCGAGGATCGCTCCAAAATTTCCAAGGCCGGGCAGGTTCTCGCCGATACGGCAAGACAGCTCAAGGGGACGTTCGGCGCAATTCGCCGCTATCGGCAGATCCTGCGGTTTCTGATCGCGCGGCTCGTGTACAACGACGGTCTCGTGACGATCTTCGCATTCGGCGGCATCTACGCGGCGGAAACGTTCGGGTTTTCGCTCGAGGAGGTGTTGATCTTCGGCATCGTGCTGAATGTCGCGGCTGGTATCGGTGCACTGCTCATGGGCCATCTCGACGATCGGATCGGCGGCAAGCGTACCGTCGTGTTGTCGCTCATCGGGCTGATCGTGGCGACGACCGTGGCGGTATTGGCGACGACGAGGCTGTGGTTCTGGATCGCCGGCATCGTCATGGGCATCTTCGTCGGGCCGAACCAGGCTGCAAGCCGCTCACTCATGGGCCGATTCGTCCCGCCGCGGCTCGAGAACGAGTTCTTCGGATTTTTCGCCTTTTCCGGCAAGCTCACCGCTTTTATGGGGCCGTTGCTGCTCGGCGTGCTGACGCAGTCTACGGGCTCGCAGCGGGCGGGCGTGGCTGCCGTCCTCGGATTTTTCGTCATCGGACTCGCGTTGATACTGACCGTCGACGAGGAGGAGGGCATCCTGGCGGCGGGCCGGGCGTGAGCGGCGCAGGCCGCTTTGGGACTTTATCGCCAGAGGAGTAGTACGACGAATGCAGCTAGGTGTGCCGAAGGAGATCAAGGACAGTGAGAATCGCGTCGCGATGACGCCGACCGGCGTCGAGCAGCTCGTGGCACGAGGCCATGCCGTGCGCATCGAACGTGGCGCCGGAATTGGCTGTGGATTCGCAGACGATGACTACGTAAGCGCAGGTGCAACGCTATGCGATCAACCGGCAGCCTGGGACACGGAGCTCGTCGTCAAAGTCAAAGAGCCGCTCGAGCCCGAATTCGGCTTCCTGGCTGGACAGATCGTTTTCACGTATCTGCATCTCGCCGGCGTGCCGGAAGCGTTGACCGAGGCGCTGCTCGCGAGCCGCACGACGGCCGTCGCCTACGAGACGACGCGGGATGCTGCCGGGCGGCTGCCTCTGCTTGCGCCGATGAGCGCGGTCGCCGGCAGCATGGCGCCGATCGTCGGCTCGTATCATCTCGCGCGCTTCAAGGGCGGCCGCGGAATGCTGCTCGGCAAGGTGCTCGGTCGGTCCTACGGGCGTGTCATGATCGTCGGCGACGGTGTGGTCGGCCGGCATGCTGCAGCCGTGGCAACGGGCATGGGCGCCGAGGTCGACGTGTTCGGCCTCGACACCGAGCGTGGCAAGGCGCTCAAGGCGGAGATCTCGGAGGAGTTGAACTTCGTCGTATCGACGCCCGAAGCGCTCGCAGAGTGCGTGCGCAACGCGGATCTGCTCGTCGGAGCCGTCCTCGTCCAGGGCGCGCGTGCGCCGCATCTGATCTCCGCAGCTATGGTCGAGACGATGCCAGAAGGCGCGGTCATCGTCGATGTCAGTATCGATCAGGGCGGCTGCGTAGAGACGTCGCGGCCGACATCGCACTCCGAGCCGACGTTCGTTGAGCACGGCGTCGTTCATTACTGTGTCACGAACATGCCCGGCGCTTATCCGCGTACGTCCACGTTCGCACTTACGGATGCGACATTGCCGTATGTCTCGCGCATCGCCGAGCACGGCCTGTCCGTATTCGCCGAGGACAAAGGTCTCGCCGACGGCGTCAACACGTTCGGCGGGTTTCTGACGTGTCTGCCCGTCGCCGAGGCGCTGGGCATGCAGGATCGTTACCGGCCGTTGAGCGAAACGCTCGACTGAGACCCGGTCGCGAACCGGCTAACCGGTCCAGGGGTCGAAATCGATAACCGTCAGCGGCAGCGCCGTCTCGTCATCGAGGACGAGCGTCAACGCCCGATCACCGCCGACGACGGGCAGGTAGAGGATGTCCGCAGGATCCTTGCCGAGATCCCGGCTCACGCGATCGATCGCCGCTGCGGCAGCGGGCCGCTCCTCGCGCAGCATGCTGAGCGGCTCCGCGCGGGCGAGGACGGCGTCGTGAGCCTCGGCCCAGGTTCGCCATCGCTCGGGTCGGCGCTCGATATCGGGCTTGCCTTGAAACAGTGTTTCTTCGAGCAGGCGCTGCAATTCGTCCGGGTCCGTTGGCACGCTCGCGACGGCCAGCATGGGGCCGACGAGCGGCTTGTGCTCAAATTCAGTGCCAGCAACGGCGGCGGCGTCGACGTCGCGTTCTGCGAGCACCTCGATTCTGTCGACCGCGAAGACCGCGTAGTAGGGCCGCTCCTGATAAATCGTGGCGGTTCCGTAAAGCAAGGCTGACAGCTGAATCATTGCAATCATTGTCATGTCGATAGCGAGCCCGCGTTTGTTCGGCCGAAAGAGAATCAACGTCAACAGCGGCCCGACAACCAAATCCACGCCGATGAGCACGCGCAGCACGTTCCACGCACCTTTGATGGCGAAATAGGGTGCCGGATACCAGATGAAGAAAATCACGCCGCAGACGGTGCCGACGACCGTCGCGCTCAACGCGAGGTGAGACAGAAAAGCACGCCGCGTGCTGACGTCGCGCCAGCTTGGTCGACGCTCACTCGGTTGTGACTGTTCCTGGCTCATATCTCGTGTATGTAACTCACGTGCTCGCGCGTTTCAATCGAGCGCGTCTATACTTCGAACATTCACGTCGCCGAGGAAGTCCGACACATGCAGATCATCGCCGAGATTCAGGCCGGCAAGGATGAGCTGACCGCCTGGCGGCGTCATCTCCATAGCTATCCGGAGCTCGCCTACGAAGAAGTCAGGACCGCCGAGTTCGTAGCCGAGAAGCTCGAGACCTGGGGCGTTCGCGTGCATTGCGGCCTCGCCAAAACCGGCGTCGTCGGCACGCTCGAGCGCGGTACTGGCCGGCGTATCGGATTGCGCGCGGACATGGACGCATTGCCGATTCACGAAGCCAATTCTTTCGAGCATCGATCGCGGCTCGATGGCAAGATGCACGCGTGCGGGCACGACGGGCACACGGCCATGTTACTCGGCGCGGCCCGTCATCTGGCCGAGCACGGTCGCTTCGCGGGCACGATTCAGTTCATCTTCCAGCCCGCGGAGGAAGCGGCAGGCGGCGCCAAAGTCATGATCGACGAGGGGTTATTCGAGCGCTTTCCCGTCGACGCCGTTTTCGGCATGCACAACTGGCCGGGCCTCGAAGTCGGTCGCTTCGCGATGCGCACGGGTCCGATGATGGCCTCTATGGACTGCTTCGATCTGCGAATTACGGGCAAGGGCACGCACGGGGCACTGCCTCAGCACGGAATCGACCCGATTGCCGTTGCGGCCCAGGTTGTCTCGGCCCTGCAAACCATTGTGAGCCGGAATGTGGATCCGCTCGAGGCGGCTGTGATCAGCGTCACCACGATTCATGGCGGCGACGCCCACAACATCATTCCAGATTCGGTCGAGATCGGCGGGGCAATTCGGTGTTTCGACAAGGATCTCAGAGAGCTGCTGCGTCGCCGTCTGGTCGAGACCGCCAACGGCGTGTGCGAGGCGCTCGGCGCACGCGCTAGCATTGAATTTGTCAACGAGTTTCCAGCCGTTCTGAACTGGCCGGAACCGACCGATCTCGCAGCATCCGTTGCCGCGGAAGTTGCCGGCAGAGACAACGTGGATGCGACCGCACGACCCGTCATGGGATCCGAAGACTTTGCATTCATGCTCGAGCAGATACCGGGTAGTTATATTTTCATCGGTAACGGATCCGGAGACGGGGCGTGTATGATTCACAACCCGGGCTACGACTTCAACGACGCAATTTTGCCGCTCGGTTCGAGTTACTGGGTGCGGCTCGCTGAGACTTTTCTTCGTGCTTGATCGTCCGGGGCTCCTGCGGTGTCTGTCATGTCGCTTTGCGTTCCTTCGAGTTCCGGGTATCTGGGTCAGGTAGCGAGACTGGACGTAGGTCCCCTTGTAACGCACTGAATTCTTGAATGGAGCAAGCTAACGTGTCGCCAAATGAGCGCAAATTGTTTTTTGTATTTCCCGGGCAGGGTTCGCAGTACCGCGGAATGGGCTCCGATCTCGTCAGCGAGTTCGACGGTGCCCGAGAGGTCTTCGAGCGCTCGAGCGATGTTGTGGGCTACGATATGGCCGCCCTTTGTTTCGAGGATCCTAATGACGAGCTAAACCTAACGAAGCATACGCAACCCGCTCTAGTCACTCACCAGCTCGCCTGTCTTGCGGCTCTGCGGAGCTTGCTCGGCGACGCGCACGCGAATCCGATTCTAACGGCTGGTCACAGTCTCGGAGAATACAGCGCGCTTGTCGTAGCGGGGGCGCTCACGGTCGAGGACGCTATCCGTCTCGTCAAGCACCGCGGTGAGCTCATGGGTCAATTCGGCGAAGGAAGCATGCTCGCTACGACACTCGATCTCGAGACTGCGGCGGCGCTTGCCGACAAGTATTACTGTGGTATCGGGGGCTGCAATCTTCCTGAGCAAACTGTCATCGCCGGCCCGGATGTCGACCTGGAAGCGCTTCGAGCAGAGATAGCGGAATCGTATCCGCGAAAGCGAGCGATTCCATTGAAAACCGAGGGCGCGTTCCATACATACCTTATGGTCGAGGCGGCGCGCCGCTTCCGAGCAGTGCTGGACGACGTCGAATTTGACGAACCCGAGATCGACGTGCTGTCGAATTACACGGGAACGCTGCATGAGCCCGCTGTCCGCGCAATTCGTTCGCGCTTGTTTTTTCAGCTCTTCAACCCTGTACGTTGGTTTGCGTGTATGGAGACAGCTTTTCAGCAGGGAATTGACTGCATCGTTGAGTTCGGTGGCGGTATCGGATCCGGTGAGTCGCCCGCGGAAAAGCGGCCGAATCTCGAAAGTATGATCAAGAAATCGCTCAAGCTGTCCGCGCATGAGGCGGAGTATCTGCCGGCTATCAACGCGAACGGCATTCGCACTGTCGCTGAAACTCTGGGCGGTTAAGGTGCCGGCGCAGGCGCAGCAAGCTTCTGTCGGTCTTCCCCGCTCTTTTCGAATTTAATTCACGAGGTGTAGCGTGGGAGTATTCAAGGAGCCGCATGGAGGCGAGCTCAAGAATCTTTATTTGGGCGAGCAGGATGCGGCGGTGGCCAAGGCGCGCGCCCGCGACCTGCCGTCGTGGGACCTCACCATGCGTCAGCTCTGCGATATCGAGCTGCTGCTCAATGGTGCGTTTTCCCCGTTGGAGGGCTTTCTCGGTGCCGAGGATTACGCCAGCGTGCTGTCTTCCATGCGCCTTGCGAGTGGCGTTCTGTGGCCGATGCCCGTCACGCTCGACGTCACCGAAGAATTCGCTGCGACGCTATCCGTCGGGGACGACATTGCGCTGCGCGGCCCCGAGGGCGACCTCGTCGCGACGTTGGAAATCTCCAGCGTCTTCAAGCCGGACAAACACGCAGAGGCGACCGCGGTCTTCGGCAAGGATGACGACGCGCATCCGGCCGTCAATTACCTGCACAATCGCGCCTACGACGTCTACGTCGGCGGGCGCCTCAAGGGCATCGAGCCGCCGACGCACTACGACTTCAAGCATCTGCGCAGGTCTCCGAGAGAGGTTCGCGATCAATTCGCCAAGCTCGGATGGCGGCGAATCATCGCGTTTCAGACTCGTAGTCCTATGCACCGCGCACATCTGGAGCTCACGTTTCGAGCTGCCCGGGATGTCGAGGCTAATTTGTTGATCCACCCGGTCGTCGGCATGACCGAACCGGGTGACGTCGATCACTTCACGCGCGTGCGCTGCTACGAGAAGTTGCTCAAGCACTACCCCGAGCAGACGACACTCCTGAGCCTGCTACCGCTGGCAATGCGCATGGGCGGCCCTCGCGAGGCGCTCTGGCATGCGCTGATCCGTAAGAACTACGGGTGCACCCACTTTATCGTCGGCCACGACCATGCGGGCCCCGGTCCCGACAGTGACGGGCGGCCATTCTACGGCCCGTACGAGGCTCAGGAACTCCTGCAGGAGCACGCAGACGAGCTCGACATCACGATCGTGCCTTTCCGCAATATGGTCTACGTCGAGGATCGCGCGGAGTACATGCCGCAGGACGAGGTCGACGAGTCTGCGCGAACGCTGGAGCTCTCGAGCAC
>JBFJXA010000027.1:0-17716 GCA_041623375.1 Gammaproteobacteria bacterium
TCAGCCACGCCGTGTCGGCAACCGGCCGGCGGATCTGACCGATGCCGATCTCGAACGATTGCTGTCCGAGGCACCGATCGTCGATCGATCGAGCACGGAGACGTACACACGCGTAACGCTGCGTGACGGCAATATCGAGCTTCAGGCAAATTTTTATCCGGCCGATCGGCCGAGTAACCGACCCGAGATTGCGGCCTACGCGCTCGACCGGCTACTCGGTCTCGATATGGTGCCCGTCACGGTCGCTCGGGATCTCGACGGCGAGCCTGGCGCGTTGCAATTCCTTCCGGTGAACTTTTTGACCGAGACGCAGCGCCGTGCGACGAGCGCCGGCGGCTCCGCGTGGTGCCCGTTGCAGGAGCAGTTCCCCGCCATGTACATCTTCGATACGCTGATCTACAACGAGGGACGCACGCTCGAGCACATTGCCTACTCTGCGGAGAGCTTCGATCTCATGCTGCTCGGTCACGAGCGCGCTTTCGGCACGCAGCGCGGCCGCCCTGCGCATCTGCAGGAGGTCATGCTGGAGCTGACCCCCGCTTGGCAAGAGGCACTACAAGCGCTCGACGAGGATGTGTTGACCGAGGCGCTCGGCGCGTCGTTGAGCCGCCGCCAGATCAGAGCGCTGGCACGCCGAATCGAGACCGTGCTCGAAGAAGCCGCCGATCCGTAACTGGGCTCGCGCGCTCAGAAGAACGATAGGTGCTCGTGCGAGGCGAGATAGGCGTCGACGTAGTCGCGATAGTAGCCCCGCACCTGCCGTGTCAATGAGCCGCCGCCGGCCGGAAACTCGACCGTGGTGCCGTCACCGAGATTCAGACTGTGCACGGGCATGACCTCGCGCGTCGCGCTCGTGAGGAAGCATTCCGTCGCCTCGACGAGCGCCGCCGGCACGATCTCGTGCTCGTAGGTCGTGAGCCCGTTTGCCCGGCAGGCCTCCCGAACCGCGGCTTTGGTCAACCCGCGCAGATTGCCTGAGCTTTCGGCGGGTGACACGAGCTTTCCGTCGATGACAAAGAACACGTTGCTGTTCGAGGATTCGGTGATTTGTCCTGCGGTATTGAGCATGAGGCAATCGTCGGCCCCCATGGCACGCGCCTCGATGACGCCGAGCACATTGTTGAGATAATTGCCGCCCTTGATGTTCGGATCCAATGCGTTCTTCGGATTGCGCTTCGTAGTGGTAACCGCCAGACGCACGCCCTCACTGTAGAACTCTGGCTTCCAATCGTGCATTTCCTTGACGATGACGACGTAGCGCGTTTTGAGGTCCGGACCCGGAAACAAATCGATTGGCCCTTCGCCGCGAGTTACCGTGTACCGCACGTAGACGTCGCGACCGCTCTGGGCGGCGTTGGTCGTCTGCACGGTCTGGCGAATCTCATCAGCCATCTGTTCTCTGGTCAGCCCGATCTGTAACGAGATCAGCGCCGCGGAGTTTTCGAATCGCGCCCAATGCTCGTCGTAGAGGAGCGGAATGCCGCCGTACGTCCTGAAGACCTCGTAGATCGAGTCGCCGTAGAGAAACCCGCGATCCATGACCGGAACACGCGCATCCTCCGTGTGCGTGATCACGCCATCGACATTGGTCATGCTCTGGAAGCCTTCCATAGGCTCAACTCGTTCGGCTGGCTTGCTGAACTGTGCAGGGTACGGCATGGGCGCCTGAGGCGCCATCACAACGGTAGCCCGACCTTGACGATCTCCACGCCCTCTACCCAGGCGCATGCCACGTAGGCGCCGACGCCAATCGGCACGAGTGCCGATTCGCCGCGTGACAGCGTGCCGATCGCCTCGCCATTCGGGCGCCGGAACTCAGCCGTACCGCGAAGCACATGCAGACAGTGCGGCGGCTCTGCCGCGACGCTGACGCCCTGCTCCGGCTCACCGCCGGGTCTGAGATGCTCGACGCGAAAGCTCGGCGAGTCCACCGAGCACAGTACGCCGGCCCGACCGGGAACGAGCTCGGGTGCGACCATGAAATCCTCGGCAGTCGTCGCCGTAAGATTGAGCGCACCGAGCGCCGCATCGATGTCGATCTCTCGAACCGGGAATCGAACGTTATCCCAGGCGCGAAATGTCGGACCCGGGCGGCGCACCTCGAGCGCGAGTATCTCCTTGCCCTCGGGATTGCCGAGCGCGTGCACTTCGGCAGACTGCGCGGCATCAGGCCCGGCAAGCAGGCGTGCCGGTGTGGCGTTGTAGATGACCTGGCCCGGCATCACGGGGACCGTATTCAGTAAGTCGAGCACGCGCCAGTAAACCAGCTTGAGATCCTCGAGCAAGACCTGCGCCGCCGGCCAGTCGTCATCGGCCTCGAGGAACGGCTCGAGCGCCGGCAGCAAGTCGTTGGCGGGCGCTCCGCGCCGCCCGAGCCAGGGCGCCAGCACACCCTGAAGATCATCGAGGCCGGAGCCGTCTCGCAGCAACTCGGTGAGCTCCGTCTGGCGTCGACGGCCTGCGAGCAAGGCGTCACGAAAGTCGCCCGGATCGACGTCGGCGCTGAAACCGAGCCGGATCGTCGCGCCAGGATCGGCATCGATGATGACGTAAACCTCGGTATTGCCCGGTGGGTGCCCCTGGACCGACAGTAGCTCCTTGATATCGAGCGTTTTTGGCAGCAACGGCACACAGGCACCGTATCGCGCGACGAAATCCGCGCCGAGTATGGCCTCGCCGTTGGCGGCGAGAAGATCCGGCAACTCGAGCGTGGAGCCGTCCTCGAAGCCGACGACACTCGGGAACTTCTCGGCTTCCGCGTCCGCATCAAATGCGGCGATCTCGAACGCTTCGCCAGGCGGTGCGCCGGCCTGCTCTGCCGCCACGCCTTTGTAGGCGAACATGCGCGTGCCGCCCCATGGACGCGGCACGAGATTATTGTTAAATGGCTTGATCAGACGCCGCGCGAGCAGCGCTGCCCTTTGCGCATCTCCGCGGCGAAACGCCTCGGCCGTACTCCTGCTCGCTGACACCCGTTTCGACCCCGAGAACAACGCTGGTAGTATGCCATGTCGTTTATGTCAAAACGTGACTGAGTACCGCGTCGCCCCTCGAAAAACTAGCTAGCATCCACTGTGTTTTCAGGGATCTAGAAGACATTTATTTGCCATGGCAGACCCGCGCGATTTAGCCCAAAAAGCCATCAGCCTGATGCAGAAAGCGCTCGCGAGTTCCGAAGCGCGTGCTGATGAGCTTTCCGAGGAACTGGCCCGTAAGCCGGTCAGCAAAGACAAGCTCGCCAACAAGGTCGAGATGCTCAGCCATCGATTGGCGAGCGCCGAAGAGGAACGCGAGCGCTGGCAACGCGAAGCAGCGCAACTCGAGGAAGTGCTCGCCAATGAACGCGTCAAACTCGAGTCACTGAAGAAAAAACTCGAGATCGCCGAGTCCGGTCCGGACAAGCTCACGAAGAAAGAGATCAACTACTGGCGTGCGAATGCCGAGAAGGTCGAAGAGCAGATTGCCGCCTACAAGGCACGCATCGGCGCGCTGAAGCGCGAGTTGCGCGAGAAAGACGAGCAGCTCACCGGTGGACGGCCGCATGCCGAGGCAACGCACGCGGCGGACGGCGCGAATGCCGACGACGCGGCGCACGCCGAAGCAGAGATCGAGAGCCTGAGGCAGCAGATCGCCGGTCTCAACGCCGTTCTTGCCGACGCACACGCGCAACGACAACGACTCGAGTCCGACGCCGCCGATCTGCGCGCTCGACTCGACGCAGCGGACCAGCGGCGGATGGAGACGCCGGCGCAAGCAGACCCGGCGCGCGCCAATGAGCTCGCGCAGGCGAAAAAGGACAATGCCGAGCTGCGCGCATCGATACAGATGTCCGAGGCCGAGCTGCACGACCTGCGGCGATCGCGAGAGGATCTCGCGGCCGAGGTCGCCGCGCTCAAGCGTCAGCTCGACAGCGACGAAGGCAGAACCAAGGATTACGAGCGACAGCAACAGCTCGTCGCGGCACAGCTAGCGGAAGCGCGCACCCGTGAGGCCGCGCTGCAATCGGAGCTTGCAGCGGCACGTGAAGCACTCGCCGAGCGGGAGCTTTTCGACGGCCAAGACTCGAGCAGCGTCACCGATGAGCTCAAGGCCGAGCTCGACAAGGCCAAGCAGGAAGCGGCCGAGCTACGCACATCGCTGGAGCGTGCTCAGACGGAGCTGGCCGATCTTCGCGACGCGCGTGAAGGGCTCGCCGCAGAGCTCGCAGAGCTTCAGCGTCGCATCGAGACGGAGCAGACCGAGGCGCAGGAAAGGACGAGCCGGCACGAGACCATGGCCGCGGAGCTCGAAGAAGTGCGCACCCGCGAGGCCGAGCTGCGTGCCGAGCTCAACGAGAGATCACGGGCGATCGCCGGGCAGCAGGAAACCACGCACCAGCTCAACAACGCCGTCACGAAGGCCGAGCAAAAGGCCGAAGAGGCCCTGAACCAGGTGGCCGAGCTGCAGGCCGAGCTCAAGGAAGAGAAAGAGTACTCGGAGAATCTCAGCGAACAGGCCAATAGCCGGCTCGATCAGGTCAACAAGCTCCAGGACAAGGTCGAGGAAGCCGAGGAGCGTCTCAACGATGCGCTATGGCGACTCGAGAAGGCGTCGCACTTCGAGCGGCTCGTCAACCGCCGCAAAGGCCTCATCGCATCGCTGATTGATGCGCTCAGAACGAAGAACAAGGCCATGGTCGCGCTCAAGGCCGGGATCGACAGCCTGCGCACGCACAAAGCGCTCGTAGAGGAGACTCAGCAGAAGCTGCTCGTTCGCATGGAAACGCTCAAGACCGAGCTCACCGCAGCCAAAGAGAAGATCAAGGGCCTCGAGGCCGAGGCCGCGACCATCTCGACGAGGGATCTCAGCGAAAACCATAGCGATATCGAGACGCTGCAAAAGCGCCTGGATACGCAAGCCGAGCTCATCCAGTCGCTCGAGGATGAGCTCAAGACCGCAAAGGCGTTCAGCCGTGACGTCGAAGAGAAAGACAGTGAGGTCTCGCAACTCCAGGAGGAGCTCGAGACAAAGAACGCGATCATCGCGCGGCTGCAGTCCGACCTCGACGAGCAGCAACGCAAGCTCGCCAAGCTGCGCGGCAGCGACGGCGAGACGATGCGCCTGAAGGCGGTGACCGAGCAGGACAAGTCCAGGATCGACGTCCTCGAACGCGAGAATACCGAGTTGCGCGCAATGATCGAAAGCGCCGAGCAGGCGAATGCCGGAGGTGGCGCGATGACGGACGAACGCGAAACCGAGCTACAAGCCAGGATCGCCGAGTTGACCGAATCCGTCGCCAAGTGGAAGAAAAAATACGAGTTCGTGTCGACGGAGGCGCCTGCCGCCTATCAGTCGCAGACCGTCGCGGAGCAGTAGCAGGCCGGCGGTCTCCCGACCGGGCCCCGCGACAACGCCGGCTACGCGAGGACGCGCTCGAACTGGTTTTCGAGGTCCGCGCGCACCTGGCTCGGCGAGTCCACGCTGCACAGCGCGCTGAGCTGAGTCACCTCGAGACCCTCGAAGCCACACGGATTGATCCGATCGAATGGCGCCAGATCCATCGTTACGTTCACCGCAATGCCGTGATACGCGCAATCGCGGCGGACACGCAGGCCCACGGCCGCGAGCTTCGCCTCGCCGACGTAAACCCCAGGCGCATCCCGACGTCCGTATGCCTCGACACCGTATTGGGCCACGGTGTCGATGATGACGGATTCGAGCAACTCGACGAATGAGCGCACGGTCAGCTTGCGACGCTTGATGTCGATGAGCGTGTAGGCGACGACCTGGCCGGGACCATGATAGGTGACCTGCCCACCCCGATCGACTCGCACAACAGGGATGTCACCCGCATCGATTACGTGCGTGTCTTTCGCGTTGAGCCCGAGCGTGAATATCGGCGGATGCTCGACGAACCAGATCTCGTCGGCCGTAGCGGCGGTGCGCGCATTGGTAAAACGCTGCATGTCGTCCCAGACCGCCGCGAGCGAGGCCCGTCCGAGATCGCGAAAGACGACGGCGCTCACAGGACCATCAGTATCTCGTCGCTGGCCGTGAGCTCGCGGTACAGCGCATCGATCTCCTCGCGGCTCTGCGCGCTGACGACGAACGTCAGGCTCAGATAGGCGTCTTTCCGGCTGAGTTGCTCGCTGACGGCTGCTTCGCTCAGTTGCGCATAGTGCCGGCGCACGATACCCGTCGCTGCCGCGCGAAAACCCGATTCGTTGCGTCCGAGCACCTTGACTGCGATTTCGCATGGAAAGCTGAGCGGCGAGGCATCAGGCGCGGGATTTACTGGAGCCACCGCGCTATATCGTCCTTGAGGCGCGCGAAGAACCCGGCCTGCGTGACCTCGTGCAGCAGGACCAGGGGGACGTCCGAGACGAGCTCTCCGTCGAGCGAGACTCGCACCGCCCCGACGGTCGCCTGCGGTTGCAGGGGCGCGAAGAGATCCGTGCTCAGGTCCATGACGGCCGCCAGCGAGTCGTACTTGCCGCGGGGAATCGTCACATAAAGGTCGTCTGTCAGTCCCAGCGCGGCGACCTGCGGATCGCCCCGCCAGACGCGCGCGGTCGTGATCTCCTCGCCACTCGCATAGAGACGGTGAGTCTCATAGAAGCGAAAACCGTAACCCAGCAGCGCCTGGCTTGCATCGGCCCGCGCGTCCGGACTCGAGGTACCGAGCACGACTGAGATCAACCGCATGCCGTCACGCTCGGCCGACGTCACGAGACAGTAACCCGCGGCATCGGTATGCCCCGTTTTGAGTCCGTCGACGGATTGATCCCGCCACAGCAACGAGTTGCGGTTGTGCTGACGAATACCGTTGTACGTGAACTCTCGCTCGGAGTAGAAGCCGTAGTATTCCGGAAATTCGTCGATAATTGCCTTCGCGAGCAGTCCGATGTCGCGCGCGGTCATGACGTGGTTGTCGCCCGGCAACCCCGTCGGATTCTCGAAGTTCGTGCCCGTCATGCCGAGCATGCCTGCGTACTGATTCATGAGCCCGACGAACGTTTCCTCGGTGCCCGCGACGTGCTCGGCGAGAGCGACGCTCGCGTCGTTGCCGGATTGAATGATCATGCCCCGCAGCAGGTCCTCGACGCTGACTTCGGTGTCGACCTCGATGAACATGCGCGAGCCCTGCGTGCGCCAGGCTTTTTCACTGACACGTACCTGATCGTCCATATGGATCTGGCCCTGCTTCAGTGCCTTGAACACGGCGTAGGCCGTCATGAGCTTCGTGATGCTCGCGGGCTCGACGGGCACGTCCGCGGCCTTCTCGGCGATGACGCGATCGCTGGCGAAATCGATGAGCAGATAGCCGACGGCGCCGACCTGTGGCGGTGCGGGTATGGGTGCCTGCGCATAGCTGGAAACGACGAAGAGCAAGCCGAGCAAGGCCGTCCAGACTCGAGTCATCGAATGCCTCCTATGGACCTCAGTCAGTGACGATACAGATGACGGGCGTTAGTTTACGACCACGAGCAAACTATCGCGAACACCGAGCGAGATCAGGTCGCGCCGGACGTCGTCGTAGGCGGCGACGTCTGCCAGCGGGCCGATACGCACGCGGTGCAGCTCACCCGAGCCGACCGACTCGGAAAGCACGAATACATTGCGCTGCCCGCCTGCCCGAAGCTTGTCGGCGAGCCGCGCCGCGTTGACCTCGTCGGAGAATGCGCCGACCTGGGCGAAAACCTGCTGCATGGGCCTGTCGCTCGGCCCGGGCTCGGCGGCGGCCGCCTCGGAGATCAGGGAGAATCCGGGGCGCGGAGGCTCGAGCGTGCTTTGCGCAAAGACCTCCCGAGCCGGCAGGTCACCGCCGACGGGCACGCCGAGCGCGCGGACTTCCACGCGGGCCGTTCCGTCCTCGATCATATCGAGCTCGCTCGCGGCGCCGAATGACAGGTCGATGATGCGCCCATCGACGAACGGACCACGATCGTTGACTCTGACGATGATGCGCCGGCCGTTGTCGAGGCGCGTAACCTCGACCCAGGTCGGGATCGGCAACGTCTTGTGCGCCGCGGACAAGCCGTACATGTCGTAGGTCTCACCGTTGGCAGTCGAACGACCGTGAAAGTCCTCCCCGTACCAGGACGCGACACCGCGTTCGCGATAATCGTCGCTAGAATCCTTGACGTAGTAGCGCTCGCCGGCGATCTCGTACTCGGGTGGATTGCCCGCGCGCGTCCGCTCGGGCGTGATGATCGCCTCGCGATCGATGACCATCTGCGGCTCGCGCGGCGACGAAACGCAGGCCGATAACAACACAGTGATGAACGCAACGAGCAGCGCTGGCGTCGACCGAACCATCATGCAGTGTCCTCCGTCCGTGAGGGCGGCTGCGCTGCCGCGGATCTCTCCAGCGCCGCGGCAATCGCCTCGCCGAGCTGCTGTGCGACAAGCGCGTACATGACGCTGCGGTTGTAACGTGTAATCACGCGAAAGTTATGAAAGCCGACCCAATACTCCTTACCTTCTCGGCCGTCGAGGCCGAGCACCGTCACGGGCGTCGAGTCGGGCAGCGCCGTCGAAAATTCGTAACCTCGCGCCTTGAGCGACGCAATCGTCTCGTTGAGATCCATGCTGTTCGCAGGCGCAGACGAGTTGGCGCCGAGTGCGCGTGTGGCGCGTGCGACAACGGGCTCATCGGCACGCCAGCCGTGCACCTTGAAGTAATTCGCGACACTGCTGAGCACGTCCTCCCAATTCTCCCAGAGATCGCGGCGGCCGTCCGCGTCGCCATCGACGGCGTAAGCGCGAAAGCTCGTCGGAATGAACTGTCCCGCGCCCATCGCCCCGGCGTACGAGCCGAGCACGCCGAGCGGGTCGAATTGCTCGTCGCGGGCCAGGAGCAGAAACGCTTCGAGCTCGTTTGTGAAGAACCGCGAACGCCGCGGGTAAGCGAAGGCGAGTGTGCTCAGGCTCTCGAGCACGCGGTAGCGACCCATGCGCGTGCCGAACCACGTCTCGATGCCGAGAATTGCGACGATCATTCGCGCCGGCACGCCGTAGACCTCGCTGACGGCCTCGATGCGATCCGCGTTCTCGGCCCAGAACTCGACGCCCGACGCGATGCGTGCGTCGGTCAGAAAAATATCCTGGTATTCGTGCCAGGCGAGCACACGCTCCGCGGGACGGGAGATTGCCTCGAGCACGCGCTCGTTGATCTCGATCTCGGCGAAGAGCGCTTCGAGCGAGTCTCGCTCGAATCCGTGCGTCTCGACCATTCGCGCGATGAAATCGGCCTGCGACTGCGCCGAATCCTGAGCGAAGGCGCTCGAAATCGCGCCCGACAGACAGACCGTCGCAACGGCGGCCGCGCGCACAAAGCGAACTGGGTTCATAGCCGTCATGGCGCCAGTAGCTTCTTGTTTCCCTTGATTGCGACGAGCATACCGAAGCCGGCCATGAGCGTCACCATAGACGTTCCACCAGCGCTGACGAACGGCAGCGGCACGCCGACGATCGGCAGCAAGCCGCATACCATGCCCGCATTCACGAAGACGTAGAAAAAGAACGTCAAGCTCAGCGAACCCGCGAGCAGGCGCGTGAACGTTTCCTGCGCGTCCCCGGCGATGAACAGTCCGCGGCCGATGAGACCAAGGTACAGCGCGAGCAGCAGCAGCAAGCCGAGCAGGCCGAACTCCTCGCCCATGACCGCAAAGACGAAATCCGTCGAGCGCTCGGGCAGGAACTCCAGATGCGCTTGTGTGCCGTTGAGCCAACCCTTGCCGAACAGGCCACCGGAGCCGAGCGCGATCTTCGACTGAATGATGTTGTAGCCGGCGCCGAGGGGATCGGACTCCGGGTTGAGAAACGTCATGACACGCGCGCGCTGATAATCGCGCATGAAATGCCAGAGCAACGGCGCCGATCCGACCGCCAGCACGCCCGCGAAGGCGATGACACGCAGGCTGACGCCGGCCAGCAGAATCGTAATTCCGCCGGCCGCCACGACGAGCAGCGCCGTGCCGAGATCCGGCTGTCGCGCAATTAGCACGGCCGGCAAGAACACGATTAGCATGAGCACGAAGAGCTGCGAGAACTTCGGCGGCAGCGTGCGCTCGTGCATGAACCAGGCAACCATCATGGGCACGGCAAGCTTCATGATTTCCGACGGCTGAAACCGGATCACGCCGAGATCGAGCCAACGCTGCGCGCCGCCGCCGACGTCGCCGCTGACCATGACCATGAGCAGCAGACCGACGCCCGCGCAAAATACCCAGGGTGTCCAGAGCCGCAACAAGCGCGGCGGAATCTGCGACACGACGAAAAACGCGCCGAGCGCGACGCCGAGACGTATGCCTTGTCTGAGCAACAGCGCGCTGTTTTCCTCGAGCGCACTGTAAAGAACGATGAGTCCGTAGGCGCAAATGACCAGGATCGTCGCGAGCAACGGGAAGTCGACCACGATGCTGCGGGCGTTCATCGGCCGCAGGACCGTGGCGGGATGCCGCCCGAGCTCAATGCTCCCGAGTGACATACTCTTCGCCTTTGAAAAAAGCGTCCAGAACTTTTCTGGCTACGGGCGCCGCTGCGCTCGCGCCGCCGCCGCCGTTCTCGACGACGACTGCAAGTGCGATCACGGGGTCCTCGGCCGGCGCAAACGCGATGAAGAGACCGTGATCGCGTAACCGCTCGTCGACATTCTCTTCTTCATACTCCTCCTCCTGCGCAATCGAGAACACCTGCGCCGTGCCGGTCTTGCCCGCCACGCGATACGGCGTGCCGCGCATCGCCGTGAAGCCCGAGCCCTGCGGCTCCTCGCTCACGCCGAGCATCGCCTCGTGGATCGTCTGCCACTGAGCGTCCTCGATGTCGACATACCCGAGATTGACCGGCGGGAACTCCGTCACGTCGCCGGTGACGCCGTCCTCTACGGCGAGCACGAGCCGCGGCTGATAGATCATGCCGCGGCTTGCGAGCACGGCCGTGGCATGCGCGAGCTGAATCGGCGTAACGGTCGTGAAGCCCTGACCGATACCCGTGATGACGGTCTCGCCGGGGAACCAAACCTGATCTTCGCGCCTCGAAAACTGGGTCCGCTTCCACTCGCGGGACGGCACGACACCGCTGCGCTCGCCGCCGATTGCAATTCCCGTCGGCGCGCCGAAGCCGAATGCCTTCAGAAACTGCTCAATCGTGTCGATGCCGAGCGCGACGGCCAGGCGATAGTAAAAAACGTCGCACGACTGCACGATCGAGTCGTGGAGATCGACGAGCCCGTGGCCCTGGGGCCGCCAGTCGCGATAGCGATGCGTGTTCCCGGGCAACACGAAAAAGCCGGGGCACATCTCGCGAGCGCCGGGCTCGATTCCCAGGTGATGCAGCGCGGCCAGGCCAAGAAACGGCTTGACGACCGAGCCCGGCGGGTAGGTCCCGGCCAACGCGCGATTGAAAAGCGGATTGTTGGGGTCACCGTTGAGCGCCCTGAAATCCTGCTGGCTCAAACCGGTCGAAAACCGATTCGGATCGAATGCCGGCGCGCTGACGAGCGCGAGCAGATCGCCGTTGCGCGGGTCGATTGCGACCACGGCGCCGCGCGAACCGGCCATTGCGGCTTCAGCGACCAACTGCAGGTCCATATCGAGACTCAGCGTGACGTGCTTACCCGGCACGGGCCAGAGCGTTTCGAGATTGCTGATCGCCGAGGCCGACGGCGCGCTCTCGGTACGGCTCGCGGGATCGAGCAGCACGCGACCCTGGGCGTTGACGACCTGCTGCCGGTAGCCTACGCCACCGTGAAGCTCGGCCTCGAAACCGCGCTCGATGCCGGTCTTGCCGATGTGCGAGGTCGCCGCATACTCACGCCGCTCGATGACCTCGAGATCAGCCGAGGAGATACTCGCGACGTAGCCGATCGCGTGCGCTGCGCCCTCCCCGTACGGATAGTGCCGGATCAAGCCCTCGCGAATGTCGACGCCGGGATACTGGTGCCGTCGCACGGCAAAGCGAGCCGCCTCCTCGTCGGACAGGTTGCTGAGCATGACGTTCTCGAATCGCCGGTGCGAGCGCACGAGCGCCGCGAGCGTCTCTCGCTCCTCGGCGTCGACGAGCTCATTGCGCACGAGCTCGGCGAGCGTGGTATCGAGATCGGCCACCTGCTCGGGTGTCAGCACGAGCTCCCAGGCCGGAAGGTTTTCTGCCAGCACGTTGCCGTTACGGTCATAGACGAGCCCGCGCGTCGGCGGGAGCGGCTCGATGCGCAGGCGATTGCCCTGCGACAACTCCGTGAACAGTTGATACTCGACGATCTGTAATTGCACGAGCCGATAGACCAGCACGCCCGTGAGCACGAACATGATGACCGCGGCCGCGATCAGTCGTGACAGGAACAGGCGCTGCTCCTTCCAGTGATCTTTTAGCGGTACGGCCGTGTTCATGCGGAGCGGGAGCCTACCTCAGACTCGAACCTGGGCGTCGTGCCGATAGCGATCCAGATAGGCGATGATCAGCGGCCAGACGAGCGCGCTCGAAACCAGCGGTGCCCAGCGCTCCGTGAGCGGCACGGTTCGGCCCGCGACGCCGTCGACCCAGAAGAGCACGAACTCGTACAGCGCCAGCAACAGGACGACCGTCATGCTGAGCTGCCAGATCGGAAACACGCGTATGCGCAAGTGAAACTTGATCGTCAGGTAAATCACGACGACGAGCGCGAGCGCGTGCTGGCCAAGCAATGATCCGGACAGCGTGTCGAGCAGAAGGCCCATCCAGAATGCCGTCAGCAAACCGAACCGCTCGGGTGCCAGCAAGCTCCAGAAGATCAGTATCAGTGGCACCCAATCGGGTCTGAACGGCGCAACCGCTGGCGGAAGCGGCGCGGCCGTGAGCGCCAATGCGAGAATCAGCGTCAGGATCGGCAAACGCCAGCTCATGCCTGCGTCGGTCATCAGCGCGCCTCCGCGAGATTCGTGGAATCTTCGGCCCGATTGCTCGTGACCTCGGCGTCGGCCGTCCAGACGAGTAAGACCTCGCGCGCGCGATCGAGCTTTGCCGCGGGCTCGACGTAGATCTCGGCAAAACCCTGTCCGGGCAAGCGCTCGATCTCACTGACGTAGCCGACGGGATATCCGGATGGAAAGACGCCGCCGAGGCCCGACGAGATGACGAGATCGCCCATCTCTACATCGGCGGAGTTCGGCAGGTACGGCATACGCAGCCGCACCGTGTCGCCCGTGCCGACGATAATCGTGCGCAAACCGTTGCGGTTGATTGCGACCGGCAAGGCGTGGTCGGCATCGCTGATCAGCACGGCCTCGGACGTCAGGGGCTCGACGCGCATGATCTGCCCGACGATGCCGTCGGCATCTAGCAGGGCCTGACCGACGTAGACACCATCGCCCAATCCCCGATTGATCGTGAAGCGTTGCCGGTAGGGATCGAGATCGACGGCGAGGATCTCGGCAACGAGCACGCGATCGGCGACACGCGCGCTCGAGTCCAGCATCGCGCGTAATCGGCGGTTCTCCGCCTCGAGCGCGTCGAGGCGTTGCAGCCGTACACCTGCATCGAGCTTCTCGAGCTTCAAGGCTTCGTTCTCGGCCAGGAGCTCCGCGCGCTCGGCGAGTGCCATCTGCGTCCAGCGCCAGCCGCGTATCGGCAGATCGACCGCGAGTTGAATCGGATAGACGACGACGGAGAAAGCCTGACGAATCGTCGTCAGATGAGATTCTCGGTGATCGAGGAACATCAGCGCGAGGCTGACGATGCAGATCAGTATGAAGCGGAAGCTTAAGGAGGTCCCACCTCTAACGAGATCGCTGCCGGTTCCTCCTGGAGCACTCATGGCCTACGCCACTCCCATTACTCGTTACGCTTCACCTGAAGCTGCTTACTCGACTGCGAATGCCGCGGAGCCGTACTCGTCGAGCAACTCTAAAATTCGTCCTCCGCCTCGGGCAACGCACGTCAATGGATCGTCGGCGACGACCACCGGCAACCCCGTCTCTTCGGTCAACAGCTTATCGAGGTCGAGCAGCAACGCACCGCCGCCCGTGAGCACGATTCCGCGCTCGGCGACGTCGGCACCGAGCTCCGGTGGCGTCTGCTCGAGCGCAGCCTTGACTGCACCGACGATGCCCTGCAACGGCTCCTGCAACGCCTCGAGAATTTCGTTGCTGTTCAATGTGAACGCCCGTGGCACGCCCTCGGAAAGATTGCGGCCCTTGACGGAGATCTCCTTGACTTCCTGCCCCGGATACGCCGAGCCGATCTCCTGCTTGATGCGCTCGGCGGTTGCCTCACCGATCAGAATGCCGTAGTTGCGGCGCACGTAGTTCGTGATGGCCTCGTCGAAACGATCGCCGCCGATACGCACCGATGCGGCATAGACGATTCCGTTCAACGAGATCACGGCCACCTCCGATGTGCCGCCGCCGATATCGAGCACCATCGAGCCGCGCGCCTCGTGCACGGGCATGCCTGCGCCGATCGCCGCAGCCATCGGCTCCTCGACGAGATAGACCTTGCGCGCGCCGGCCCCTTCCGCCGACTCACGGATTGCCCGACGTTCGACCTGTGTCGACCCATACGGCACACAGACGAGCACGCGTGGACTCGGTCGGAAATAACGTGAGCCGTGCGCCTTCTTGATGAAGTATTGCAGCATCTTCTCGGTAACGTTGAAGTCTGCAATGACACCGTCCTTGAGCGGACGGATGGCCGTGATGTTGCCCGGTGTGCGACCGAGCATGTTCTTGGCCTCGGCACCGACGGCCTCGAGCACTTTACCGCCGCGGCCGTGTTCCTCCCGAATCGCCACGACCGAGGGCTCGTTCAGAACGATACCGCGCCCGCGCACGTAGATCAGGGTGTTGGCCGTGCCCAAATCGATCGACAGATCGTTCGAGAAATACCCGAGAAAGCTCTTTAACATTGAGCCCCAAAGCCGCTAGAGGAAACCGATCCCGCACTTTATCAACGGGTAGGACGATCGGCAAGCAAGTAGTATAGTAAAATGAGTACTGCTTCCGAGTTCCGCGCCGTGTCCCTCACACCCGAAGACGTCAATAAGCTCTGTGCTCTCGCCCGGCTGGAGATCGGGCCCGACGAGGTCGCCGATCTGTCGGCGAAGCTCTCGGACATCGTGCGTCTCGTCGACGAGCTTCAGGCCCAGGATACGGACGGCGTCGAGCCGATGGCGCATCCGCTGGAGCGGCCGCAGCGGCTCCGACCCGATGCGGTGTCCGAAACCGATGCCCGCGATCTCTACCAGGCCAACGCGCCGCGCGTCGAGCAGGGCCTCTACCTCGTTCCCAAGGTGATCGAATAGCACCGACGGGCTCCCGCCTCCCGGGGATCGAGACCGGCCATGCACGATAAGACTCTGACAGAACTCAGCGAGGGGCTCGCTGCCAAACAGTTCTCCGCGCGCGAGCTGACCGAGCACTATCTCGCACGCATCGAGCAGCTCGACGCAGATCTCAACGCGTTCGTGACGGTCACAGCCGAGCAGGCTCTCGCGCAGGCAGACGTGGCCGATGCGCGTCGTGCCGGCGGGGACGCGACGCCGCTCACGGGCATTCCGATCGCCCACAAGGACATCTTCTGCACGACGGGCGTCAGGACGAGTTGCGGCTCGCGCATGCTCGATAACTTCGTTTCTCCCTACAGCGCGACTGTCGTCGCCCGACTCGAGGATGCCGGCGCCGTCATGCTCGGTAAGACGAACATGGACGAGTTCGCGATGGGCTCATCAAACGAGACGAGCTACTACGGCCCGGTACGCAACCCGTGGAATCTCGAGTGCGTGCCGGGCGGCTCGTCGGGCGGCTCGGCGGCAGCAGTCGCCGCCGGATTGTGCAGCGGTGCGACCGGGACCGATACGGGGGGCTCCATTCGTCAGCCGGCCGCACTGACGGGCCTTACGGGCCTGAAGCCGACGTACGGGCGCGCCTCGCGGTACGGCATGATCGCGTTTGCGTCGAGTCTCGATCAAGCCGGCACGTTGACGCGCAGCGCGTCGGATGCGGCGCACCTGATGCAGGCCATGGCCGGTTTTGACGCACACGACTCGACGTCGCTCGACGATGCTGTGCCCGATTACCTCGCCGAGCTCGACTCACCGTGGGAGCAACTGCGTATCGGCGTGCCGGAGAATTTTTTCGATGAAGGGCTCGATGCCGAGAACGCAGCTGCCGTTCGCGAAAGCCTCGACGTATTCGAGCGACTCGGCGCAACGATTAAACCCCTGCAGTTGGCACATGTGCATTTATCCGTGCCCGTCTATTACGTCGTCGCCCCCGCCGAAGCGTCGTCCAATCTCTCGCGCTACGACGGCGTGCGCTTCGGTCATCGCGCCGACGACGTCGATGATCTCATCGATCTCTACCAGCGCACGCGCGCCGAAGGGTTCGGTGCGGAGGTCAAGCGTCGAATACTCACGGGAACGTACGTGCTGTCCGCAGGCTATTTCGACGCCTACTACTTGCAGGCACAGAAGGTTCGCCAGCTCATCGCCGGCGATTTCCATCGTGCTTTCGCGGAGGTCGATCTCGTCGCCGGCCCGACGACACCGACACCGGCTTTCCGGATCGGCCAAAAGGTCGACGATCCGATACAGATGTACCTGAACGACATCTATACCATCGGCGCGAACCTCGCGGGTCTGCCGGCCATGTCCATCCCTTGTGGTTTCGTCGACGGTCTGCCCGTCGGCCTGCAGCTCATCGCGCCGCACCTCATGGAAGGCCGTCTACTCAAGGCCGCGCATCGCTTCCAGCGCGAGACGGATTGGCATCGCCGCGTACCCGAGCGTTACGCGTGACATGAGCGACATGGACTGGGAAATCGTCATCGGCCTGGAGATTCACACGCAGCTTGCGACCGAGAGCAAGATTTTCTCCGGCGCCTCGACGGCGTACGGCGCGCCACCGAATACGCAGGCCTGCCTCGTCGATCTGGGTTACCCGGGCGTGCTGCCCGTGCTCAACGAGCAGGCCGTGATCATGGCCATCAAGTTCGGCCTCGCGACGCATTGCGCAATCTCGCCGCGCTCGGTGTTCGCGAGAAAGAACTACTTTTATCCGGACCTGCCGAAGGGGTATCAGATCTCGCAATACGAGCTGCCGATCGTGCATTCCGGCCACATCGACATCGTCACGGAGGACGGTGACGTAAAAACGATCGGCATCACGCGCGCGCATCTCGAAGAGGATGCGGGCAAGTCGCTGCACGAGAGCTTCCATGACTACTCCGGCATCGATCTCAATCGCGCGGGCACACCGTTGCTCGAGATCGTCTCCGAGCCGGACCTGCGATCGGCCGCGCAGGCCGGCACGTACATGCGTAAGATTCACGAGCTCGTCCGGTACCTGGAAATTTCAGACGGCAACATGCAGGAAGGCTCGTTCCGCTGCGACGCGAACGTCTCGGTCAGGCGCAAGGGCGAGACGACGCTCGGCACGCGCACGGAGCTCAAGAACCTGAACTCGTTTCGCTTCGTCGAGAAAGCCATCGAGATCGAAGTCGAGCGGCAGATCGACATGATCGAGGACGGCGGCAGCATCGTACAGGAAACGCGGCTCTACGATGCCGACCGCAATGAGACGCGATCGATGCGCAGCAAAGAAGAAGCGAACGACTACCGGTATTTCCCGGATCCGGATCTCCTACCTGTGCTCGTAGAGCCCGCGCTCGTCGAATCCATACGTGCGCAGCTACCGGAGCTGCCCGACGCAAAGCGCGCGAGGTTCGTGGAGCAATACGGCCTCACGGCCTACGACGCCGA
>JBFJXA010000028.1:0-17501 GCA_041623375.1 Gammaproteobacteria bacterium
GCGCGCGTTCGATGGCGGAAGACCGTAAAGGCTGCGCGTATTCGTACCGGAGAGGCGGAACTGCATCCAGACCTTGTCGCCTTCGGCGAGCAAGAGATCTACCTTGTCACGACGATCGGGTAAGGACTGCGTCACTGCGAGGTTGCCCGCTCCATTCGCAATTCCAAGCTCGCGCAGGTGCTCGAACCCGCGGCGGCGTTGTACGTAGTCGGCCGCGCGCAAGTTATCGGGCGGCGATGAGGACTTCGAGCGTGCGACTGTGATTTTGTTGCGGTACGCCTGCGAGTCTTCGCGATTCGACATGAGCATCGCGAGCATCTCGTCGCCGTTTAAGCCCTCGCCGGTCACGGGCGGCGCAATACGGCGGCCGTCGGCGCGTCTCGGTAACCGCGCGCCGAGCTGTTTGAGCAGCGCGGCCTCGTCCGCCATGAACCAGCCTTCGACGACCTGCCCGTCGACGAGCCGATAAAGACCGACCTCGTAGACGTTGATGGACTTGCCCGTCGGCGGGATGCCGAACAGCGTGCCCTCGTGCGTGCCCGTCACGCGGAACAGCAGCCCAACGCGATCGCCGTCGGCGATGACGTCCTCGATAATGTCGACACGGTCAGGGATCGCCGTGCGCAGGTTCGTGCCGTTGCCCGGAAAACCCTGCCCGCGCGCGTTGGCGGCGAGATTATCGAATCCGCCTCGCAGACGGTTGTAATTGGGCGCCTGG
This sequence comes from Gammaproteobacteria bacterium, assembly GCA_041623375.1. Classification (GTDB taxonomy): domain Bacteria; phylum Pseudomonadota; class Gammaproteobacteria; order Steroidobacterales; family Rariloculaceae; genus JAHEEM01. The sequence continues at coordinate 719 of JBFJXA010000028.1, forward strand.
AGCTCTGCCCTGACCGAATCGGCTTCGGGCGTGCCCTGGGAGCGTTTTAGCCGCAACACGGCCGCCTTGTTTTTCTCCCGAGTCTGCGCATCGGTCTGCGCGCGCACGTAGCCCGCACGCCCCAAGCCGAGCGCGAGACCTGCGCTGATCGTCGTCGTAAGAAATCGTCGCCGCGTCGTCATGCTGATCCTCTCCGGCAGTAAAGCGCCACCCGACGGACGCTATCGCCGCGCGGGAACTCTGTCAAACGGATGGGCGCAGGCTTCGAACGGCCAGCCCACGACGGAGAAAATGCGGTTGGATACGGTCTAAACTACCAGACTCGAGCGTTTCTGGAGATAGCCATGCGGACACTCACCATCATTTCGGGGCTCATTGCGACGCTGGCGCTGAGCGCTTGCGCGACGTCCGGTGGCAACGCAGGCACGTTCGCTAGCGACAACGACTGCTTCCTCGCCCGTGTGGTATCGGACTGGCGCCCGCTCGACAATCGCAATCTGCTCGTATTCACGGGTAGGCGCACTGCCTATCACGTGCAGCTATCAATGCCGACCACGGGTCTGAGGGCGCGGGACACGATTGCCTTCCTCGACCGCGACGGGAGGATCTGCCCGTACGGCGGTGACGCCATCGTCGTCAACGACGTCATGCAGAATCGCATTACGATTGCCTCGATTCGACGCTTGAACGAAGGTGCACTCGAGGACGTCTATCGGCAGTTCGGTATCAGCCGGCCAGAAATCATCGAGACACCGGAAGCGCCGGTTCAATAGCGGCGCGCGACTGCCTCATCGCCCGCTGCCGGCCTTTCAGTACTGGTAGCGGTACTGGTAGGCCTCGTCCGTCGGCGGTGCGATCTCGTAGCTCGACTGCAGCAAGGCGACGATGTCGATGAGCTGCTGCACTGTCATGACGCCATTGAGCACGGGCATGAGCGACTCGCCATCGCGGCTGACCTGTTCCGCGGGAAACCCGGCGACGAGCCGATGGGAAGGATTGACGATCGAGGTTACGAGCTCGCCGTACGTGCGAACGCGCGTGCGTTCGCCGCCGAGCACGACCGCGACCGGCGCCGAGCCCATGAACTGCGGCAAATCGACGCCGTTGATCCGATGACAGCCGTAACACTGCAAATCGACGAAGGCTTGCCGTCCGGCATCGACATCGCCCGCAGGTAAAACGAAGCCCCGGGGTGAGTCCGGGCTCGGCGCGCAGCCCAACGTCAGCAACAGAGCCGTGGTGGCGAGCAAGCTGACGAGCGTACGTGTCATCGTAACTCCCTGAATCGAATTACGATGATAGTCGCGATGCGCTCGCGATTTCCAGCCTCGATACATGCGCTCAGGGATGACGGCATCAGCTAAGCTAGACGATCGGGAACATATGCAAAAACAAGCGTCCACGAGTGAGCTCGCTTTCAATCACGCTGCAGCCGGCCTGCTGCGCGATATGGCCGAGCTGCTGTCGCAGCAGAAGGCGAATCCGTTTCGTATCAATGCCTACCGGCGCGCGGCTCAGACGTTGGATTCGCTCGATGTCGATGCGCGCGAGATTCTGGACCGAGACGGCGAGCCGGGACTCATTGCGCTACCGGCAATCGGCCGCGGCATCGCCTCGTCGGTAGCCGAGATCGCGCGCACGGGCCGGCTGTCACAACTCGAGCGCTTGCGCGGCAGCGTCGATCCCGAAGCGCTGTTGCAGACAGTCCCCGGGATCGGCCCCGAATCGGCGAAACTCATTCACGACGAGCTGCACGTCGACACGCTCGAGGAGCTCGAGCTCGCGGCACACGACGGACGCCTCGAGTCGCTACCGCGGTTCGGCCCGCGACGCGTCGCTGCGGTCCAGGCGAGCCTCGCGAGCACCCTCGGGCGCGCGACGCGCCGTTCTCGGCATGGCGGCGCGGGTCCATCCGTTGGCCTGCTGCTCGAGATCGACGCGGAGTACCGTGAGAAAGCCGCGAGCGGCAACCTGCCGAAGATCGCCCCGAAGCGATTCAACCCGAAAGGGGAAGCCTGGTTACCGATCCTTCACGCCGAGCGCGGCGGCTGGCATTTCACGGCGCTGTTCTCGAACACGGCGCGCGCGCATGAGCTCGAGCGCACGCGCGACTGGGTCGTGATTTACTTCTACGACGATCACCATGAGGAAGGCCAGCACACCGTGGTCACTGAGACCCAGGGCCGCCTCAAGGGCAAACGCGTCGTGCGTGGGCGCGAGGCCGAGTCGGCGCGGTTCTACACCGGCAAGCAAGACCATGCGCGCATCTAGCGCTATGCCCACAATATCGAAACGCTTGAAGTTTGTTCCTTACCATGGGAGTGTCTGCTGATCGCCCTAAGTGCGCGCAGGCTGACGTCAGAAAAACAGAATAAGGTGTGACGAGAATGACAGACGATCCGGTTGCGACTTCGAGGTTTCTTTTCGGCTCATCGCTCAGCAGAGCTTTATTGGCGGCCGCCGTCTTCGCTGCCCCGCCCATTGCACACGCCCATCACAGCAGTGCCCCGTTCAATCTGGATAATATCTTCGTGCTCGAGGGTACCGTGGCGCGCTTCGACTGGACGAACCCGCACGTCTATCTCGTCATCGAGGAGGATAACGGCACCGAATGGCTGATCGAGACAGACGCCGTCGCGGTCATGATAAGAAGCGGCTGGACCCGGGACTCGTTCGTGCCCGGCGACGTCGTCTCTGCGCGGATCAATCGCGATCGGGATCAGAGCAAAGCGCACGGACTGCTGTTGTCTATCCAATCCCCAGAGGGCGAGCAGATGATCTCGCTGAATCGCTTCCGCGAGCGGATGAGCTTCGATGCCAATGCGAGAGCTGCGGATCTATCCGGCGTCTGGCAGGGCGATACGGCCCTGTCGAGGGCGTTCAGCTCCGGACTGAGCGAGCATCCGCTCACCGAGCGTGGGCGAATCGGCATGGCGCAGTACGATGGATCCGTGGATCCAGGGGCCGACTGCATCGCCTGGCCGACGCCCTGGCTGGTCGCGAGCGGCCTGTATTTGAAAGAGATTTCCCTGTCCGATGACGTGATCGTCATGAAAAGCGAGTTCTATAACGCCGAACGCACGATTCACATGGGACTTCGGGAGCATCCGAACGACGTCGAACGCACGGTCCAGGGTCACTCGATCGGCTGGTGGGAAGGCGACACGCTGGTCGTGGATACGCGGTTCTTCGCTGACCACCGCTCACCGGTCTCGAATATCGGCATTCCCTCCGGAGCGATGCGGCACGTCGTAGAACGATTCACGCTGGATGACGACGGTAGACGCGTCTCCGTCGACGTATTTCTCGAGGACCCGGAGTATCTCGCCGAGCCCTTCACGGCCGAGCTCGCGTTGCATTATTCACCACATCTCGAGCTCATCGGCATCGACTGCGATCCCGAGATTGCGACCCGATTTCGACAATGAGGAGATCGTGCCTCGATGAAGCCGCAGCGAAATTGACATGAAACCGTGCCGAGAATGTCAGCATGAAGTCTCAGAACAGGCCACGGCCTGCCCCGCGTGCGGGGCTCCGTTCCCGGCGAAGGAAAAATGGGACGGCTGGGGGTTCGAATACAAATCCGAAGCGACGATTCTCGGGCTACCTTGGCTGCATATTTCGTTCAAATTCAGGCCGAATCGTGTCCCCGTGCCGGCCAAGGGCGTTATCGCGATAGGGCAGTTCGCCTGCGGCATCTTTACGCTGTCACAGTTCAGCCTCGGCATCGTGAGCGTCAGCCAGTTCACGATTGCGGCCTATGCGCTTGCTCAGTTCGCCGTTGCGTATGCTCTGATCGCCCAGTTTGGGGTTTACATACACGAGGGGTACGGTCAGCTCGTCATCGCTCTCGACGAGCTCATCGGCATGCTCGGATAAACGTATGGAGGAGGTAATATGAAGACCCTCAAGTGCGACCTCTGCGATGTCACCGCAGACGGCGAGACTTTCGAGGATTGGATGGCTGCGCTGCGACCGCATTACATGGAAGCTCATGCCGACGTCGTCAACGATCCCTCTCACACGAAAGAGGAAATGGAAAAATGGATGGCCGCGAACCGCGCGCGGTTCGACGCCGCCTGAACATGGCATGCGCACGCATGGGAAAAAAATTCGCGTGGCAGTGTTTGCGGACGACGTGACCAACCGCGAGTAACATTGCGATCCGAGTCCGGAAAACGCGGAGCGGGCGTGACGGACGCCGCCCAACTCCTCGGTATCGAGCTACCCATCATCCAGGCACCGATGGCCGGCGTTCAGGACAGCGCGCTGGCCATTGCCGTATCCGAAGCGGGTGGGCTCGGCTCTCTGCCCGGCGCCATGCTCGGCCCCGATGCGCTACGCGATCAGCTTGCGGCGATCAAAGCGCAGACCGACAAGCCCTTCAACGTGAACTTTTTCTGCCATGCGTCACCCTCGGCGAGCGTCGACCGCGAGGTAGCCTGGCGTGACGCGCTGGCTGAGTACTACGAGCAATACAAGATCGATGCGAAAGCGATCGCCGCAAGCGTTGAGCGCAAGCCGTTTAACTTCGACGTGGCTAAGATACTCGCGGAGTACGAGCCACCGGTCGTCAGTTTTCACTTCGGCTTGCCGTCGGCGGACCTGCTCGCGAAGGTTCGCGCCTGGGGTGCGATCATTCTGTCCACGGCGACGACGGTTGAAGAAGCGCGTTGGTTGGAGGCGCACGGTGTCGATGCCGTTATCGCTCAAGGCTTGGAAGCCGGCGGCCATCGCGGGATGTTTCTGTCCAGCGACCTCACGCTACAGCTCGGCACGTTTGCGCTCGTACCGCAGATCGTGCGGGCGGTAAGCGTTCCGGTGATTGCGGCTGGTGGCATCGCGGATGCGGCAAGCGTTGCGGCTGTCCTGAGTCTCGGCGCCATTGCCGCACAAGTCGGAACGGCCTACCTCCTCTGCCCGGAGGCGACGACGAGCGTGATACACCGGGCGGCCCTGCAAAGCGGAGCGTCGAGCCATACGGCGCTCACCAACGTATTCACCGGACGCCCGGCCCGTGGAATCGTGAACAGATTCGTGCGAGAGCTCGGGCCGATGAATGCGGCAACACCGGAATTTCCGCTTGCCGCCACAGCGATCGCTCCTTTGCGCGCAGCGGCCGAAGCGCATGGTTCCGGCGATTTTTCGCCTCTGTGGTGCGGTCAGAACGCAACGGGATGCAGACAGATTGCCGCAGCCGAGCTCACGAAGGCGCTCGCCGCGGAGCTTGCACCATAGCGACTGCCATGACGCGAGGTTCCCGTTGGTGGGTCGGGACCAGCCATGACCAACGGAGCGTGGCCCGATTCCGTATAGAATCACGAGCCTACATGCGAAAAACCAGGCTCGGGGCGGCGCTCAACAGTAGGATCTAATTTGTGAAATTTCTTCTCAAAGCCATTGTTTTATCGTTAGTTTTTTCTGCCGGTCACGCGTGGGCCCAGACCGAGCGCCCCAATATCCTGCTCATCGTCGCTGACGATCTCGGCTACACAGACCTCGGCGCTTTCGGCAGCGAGATTCCGACACCGACGCTCGATGCGCTCGCCTACGCCGGTATGCGATTGACGAATTTTCAGACGGGCCAGGCATGCCAGCAGACCCGTGCCATGCTCATGACAGGGCGCGGCGCATCCTCGGTCATGCAGGCCAATCCAATACGCGCGGACGGCGAGCGCGCCAACGAGCTTCGCAAGGATGTCGCAACGCTCCCCGAGCTGTTGGGCGATGCAGGCTACCGAACCTATATGGCCGGCAAGTGGGATCTCGGACTCACGAGTGACGTGTCACCGCACGCTCGCGGGTTCGACCGGTCGTTCGCGCTCATCGAAGCGTCGTCGAGCCATTTCGCGGAGTTTTTCTGGGACGAAGCCTCCTACTACCAGGAAGACGATAGACGGATCCTCCTGGAAGACCTCCCGGAGGATTTTTACTCGACGACCGCTTACACCGACAAGATGCTCCAGTACCTGCACGAGCACAACGGCACCGCCCCGTGGTTCGGCTATATGGCCTACACCGCACCCCATTGGCCCTTGCAGGTCCCGGATGCCTGGCTCGACCGGCATGCCGGCGCATACGCCGACGGCTATGACGCCCTGCGAACGCGACGCATGCATCGTGCCGCCGAGCGCGGCGTGATTCCCGAAGGCGCCGCAAACCTCGAGCGCTTCTCGCCCACGGCGGCGCCGTGGAACAGCCTTTCTCTCGTCGTTCAAGAACGTTACGTTCGCGCGCAGGAAATCTACGCGTCGATGGTCGAGCTGCTGGACCAGGAGATCGGGCGCCTGATCGGCCACCTCGAGGACAGCGATCAGCTCGACAACACGATCATCTTCTTCATGTCGGATCACGGAGCATCTGCGGCGGAGATCGGAATCCTCGACGGACCGTCCAGCATGCCGCCGCATTTCAACAGGCTGATCGCGCAGCGCGACAACTCTTTGGAAAACTTCGGACGCCCGGGATCTTTCGTCGATCACGGCAGAGGGTTCGGCGAGGCGGCAACGGCGCCGCTGCGCTACTACAAAGGCACGCTCGGCGAGGGCGGCATCCGTGCCGCAGCCTTCGTTCGATATCCCGAGCAAATCGCGCAAGGAACGATCAACAACACGTTCACAACCGTGATGGATTTGCTACCCACGTTTCTCGAGATTGCAGGCACGTCCCGTCCGGGCGCGACAACTCCGGGCGCGACAACGTATAAAGGGCGCCAAGTGCAATCCGTGCTCGGCCGATCACTGTGGCCGAACGTGACCGGCCAATCCTCGACCGTCCACGGCGACGACAACGCGGCGGGCTGGGCGGGACGCGGTGCGGCCATCGGCGGAGCGACCGGCGCCATCATCAAAGGGCGCTTCAAGCTCACGAATCAACCGTCGCCGGTACACGGGAACGCCAGCGCGACACCGTGGCAGCTCTACGATCTTCAGGCCGATCCGGGTGAAACCCGGGATCTCGCATCGATGAATCCCGATCTCGTCGAATCCCTGCTGGAGGAGTGGCAGCAGAATTGGCGCTGACGAGCCGACGGACCCGAACCGAATGTGACTGAGGCCGATCTCCAACCGACGCTCAGAGGTCAGCTGCTGGAGCTGCGGCCGCTCAGACCGGCGGATTTCGAGGCACTGTTCGCCGTAGCCGCCGATCCGCTCATCTGGGAGCAGCATCCCGACAGCGATCGCTACCAACCGGACGTTTTTCGGCGCTTCTTCGATGACGCGCTCGCATGTAACGGCGCCCTGGTTGCCATCGATCTGAAATCGAGCGAGATCATCGGCTCGTCCCGATACCACGGCTACGATGCGGCCCGCAGCGAGGTAGAGATCGGCTGGACTTATCTTGCACGCGCTTATTGGGGGGGCATCTATAACGGCGAGATGAAAGACCTTATGCTCAGGCATGCGTTCGGCTTCGTGCGCAACGTCATCTTCGTTGTCGGCCCGGAAAACTGGCGTTCTCAGCGAGCCGTGGAGAAGATCGGTGCCGTGCGGGCCGGCTCGCGACCACGGAGCAGCGGCCGGGTCGACTTCGTCTATCGAATCACGGCTCCGGCATTCGAGGCATGGAGCGAAAAGCGGTCAGCCGCGAGACCCACGTAGACGTGCAACAACCGTTGAGAGGTAATTCTCATGATCACCCGGCGCACCTTATTTGCTGTACCCTTAGCTGCCGCCTTGCCCCGCATCGTCCAGTCGCAAACGGCACCTGATAACCGCATGTTGCTTTCGATACATCAGAACACCTCGGCTGCGGCAGGCTTTCGCGGGTCGCTCGAGGGCTGGGCGCGCGCCGGCATCCGCTATGTCGAGCTCAGCGACCGCCTGCTCGACGCGTTTCTCGAGAACGAGACTCTCCAGGCTGCCGGCAGAATCCTGACAGACGCAGGCTTGACGCCCGTATCGGCTGCAGCGGTCCTTCCGGATCTCTGGATTCCCGGGCCCGAGCGGGCTCAGTCGCTGGAAACCTGGCGTCTCAGATGCGAACAGTACGTCGAGCTCGGCCTCGAGAAAATCTACGCGCCGTCAGTGACCCGGCGGCCCGTCACGGCCGAGGACTATGCGGCGACACCCGGCGCGATATACGAAGTCGGCGAGATCACGAGTGCGTACGGACTGACGGCAATGATCGAATTCACGCGAACGTCGACGCACCTGGCAACCTTGCCGACGACGCTCGACATGATTCGCGAAGCGGGGCATCCGAGCATAAAGCCCATGCTCGACTTCTTCCATTTCTGGTCGGGCCTCAACAAGTTCGAGGACCTCGACCTGCTCGAGCCAGGCGAGCTCGGGCACGCGCACTTCCAGGACTTGCTAGCAGGCCCCCGCGAGCTCATCGATAACGAGTCGCGACTCATACCGGGTGACGGAATTGCGCCGCTCGACCGGATCATTCGCAAGCTCGCAGAGAAGGAGTATGCTGGAGCGCTATCGGTCGAGCTGTTCCGCGCCGATATCGTCAACGCGGACCCGTTCGCCGTCGCGACCGCGATCCGCGAGAAATGCGAAACGGTCATGCGCCGTGCGGGGGTGCTCTAGAGATCAGGAGGGAACACCGATGCAGCTAATCAAGCATCTGCTAGTGGGTCTGTTGCTCACGTCGATCACCGCTTTTGCGTCTGCCGAGGAGCGCAAGCTCGTCTACGATCTCAAGCTCGGCAACGCCGAGCGCATCGTTGGCTATCTTTTCGACGACATCAAATACAACGCTGCCTATTACGCCGAGCACGGTATCGAATTCAAGGCAGCCGTCGTCATCTCGGGCCAGGCCTACAAATTTTTCGTCGAGGACATCGAGCGCTCGCCGTATAAGGACGATCCGGAGCTGCCGGCGATTCAGGCGAAGTTCCGGCCGATTCTCGAGGCGCTCGTCGAAGACTACGATGTCGAGTTCAACATGTGCGTCGTCGGCATGGAGCGTCAGGGACTGACGACGGATCTTCTATACCCGTTCGTCGCCGCAGAGAAATCGCAACCGATTTACCTGACCGATTACCAGACCGCAGGCTACGCGTACTTGCCGCTTCACTGAGATTCGTGGTCAGACAGCGGCCGACCGGCAAGCATTCATGAGAACGGCGTTCTGTCTGGGCGTGGGCTCCGTGCTTGTAGCCGTGTCGGCGTGCGACACGTCACCGTCATGCTTCGGACCACTCGAGCGGCTCGAGCCCTCAGGTGCAATCGAGCCCACGGCCCAATGGGGGCTCGGCACCAAAGCCGGCCCCTACGTTTTTGTCTCGGGCATGCGCGGTATCGACCCTGTGACGAACGAGATCGTTCTCGATCATCGCGCACGCGTGCGCCAGGCTTACACGAACATGTTCTTCATTGCCGCCGCGGCCGGCGCGCGGCCGGAGGACCTGATCGAAACCGTCGTCTACGTCCGCACGGACGCGCCCCACCCTTCGCCGGAGTTCTTTGCGATACGGCGACTCGACAACGACGTCCGGCAGGAAATTTATGGCGACGGCCCATACCCCAACCGGACCTTCGTAGGGCTGACTGAGCTCAACGGCACCGACGCGAACGGTGAGGTCGACGTCTTCGAGGTCAAAGGGACTTTCTACGTCCCCTGTGACTGAGGCCATCTACGGCTCGGCGCCGGGCTCGTGCTATCTTTGAGCCCATCGTGAAAAGGGCGTTGCGGCCGGGAGAGGACTGCGGCATGAGAACAAGAATTTCGACTGCGCTCATCGTCGGCGTGCTGGTCGCGCCGCTCGTGTTAACCGTTGCACGGGCTCAGGAATATCCAATCGTCGGGGTCGCCAATGACATTCCGGGTGTGGTGCTTGCCGGCACGCCGATAGAGCGCATTCTCACAGGTTACAACGGCCTCGACGATCCGATCGGCCTCATGGACGGCTCGCTCGTGTTCGCCGAGCCCGACGCGCTTCGAATCCATCGCCTGAATCCTCAAACCAACGAGGTATCTGTCCTCGTGGCCGAATCGAACGAGTCGCACGGCATCACCCAACATCGTGATGGCCACCTGATTTCCGCACAGGCCTGGGACGGCTCCACACGAATCGGTGTGATCTACCCACCCGACCGCGTCGAGGTGCTCGCCGACAGCTACGACGGCTTGCCGTTCAGCCGCCCGAACGACATCATTGTCGCGAGCAACGGCGGCGTCTATTTCACCGACCCGGGGCTCACCGCAGGCCAGGCCGAGGAGCTCGTCGAGCGATACGGCGGCAGGCCCCTGGGACCGCGACTGCCCGCTGCCGTTTACTACGTTCCGCCGGGCGGCGACCCGATCCGGATCGAAGACCAGATGATCCGGCCGAACGGCATTCAGCTCAGCCGCGACGAGCGCACGCTCTACATCAGCGACTCCAACGGCGAGCACCTGATCGCCTGGGACATCCTGCCGACTGGCCTCGTCGCGAATCGGCGCGAGCTCGGGACGTTGCAGGGCCGTAGCTGGCGCCGCAACGGTCTCGGCGGCATTCCGACCTACGCCGACGGCATGGCCGTCGACAGCGAGGACCGCATCTATGTGGCGACGGGAGCCGGCATCGAGGTATTGAGCAAAACGGGTAGGCACCTAGGGATCATTCCGGTCCGGTGCCGGCCGAGAGACTGCCAGAATGTCGCATTCGGCGGCCCCGGCAAACAAACGCTCTTCATTGCAGGCGCAGGCTCTCTCTACAGGGTCCAGATGGTTGCCCGCGGTATTCCGGAACGCGCCAAGTAGAGCGAGCTGTTGATGATTAAACGCAGTACGACGGCGATTGCAGCCGCACTGATGGGTCTGACGCACACGGGGGCTGCGCAAACGATCGAACGCTTCGAGGAAATTGCCGAGGATCTTTACTACGTCGGTAACGCAACGCACAACACGGTTTTTCTCGTCACCGACGCAGGCATCATCCTCGCCGACCCCGTCAACTACGGCTTCTCGACGGAGCTCAGAGCCGAGATCGAGTCGCGATTCGAAGTCCCGGTGCGTTACGTGCTCTACAGCCACCACCATGCGGATCATGCCTCCGGCGGCGCGGTGTGGTCCGACACTGCGCAATTCGTCGGTCATGAGAACATGCTCCGCTACCTCGCGCTGCCGCCCGCCGATACGCCCATTCCGCCCGAAGTCATCGACCGGGACGCTGACGGCGACGGCCTGCTCGAAGGTCACGAGGCCATCGGCTGGCGCGGCTTCAACACCTCGACACGCGGTGAGTTTTTTCTCGCGGGCTTCTCCCACCGGCTGTTCGACTTCTACGATTACGACGGCGACGGTGCGCTCAGCGGTGCAGAGATTACGCGGGGACCTCTGAACGAGGTGCGCGCCCCGAACATCACCTACCGGGACGAGCTCACGATACGGCTCGGCGGCAAGACGGCGAAGATCGTCTACACCGGATCCCACACGCACTCCGACGACATGAGCGTCATCATTTTTCCCGAAGAAAGCGTCGGCTACATGGCTGACTTCATCAGCATCGTCCGCCCGCCGAGATGGATTCGCGGTGTCCGGCCCATCGAAACATGGCTCGCCGCAATCCTTGTCGTCGAAGCGCAGGATTTCACGATCGCGGCACCGGGTCACGGCACCGTAGGGGATGCCGAGTACATTACGCTGTTTCGCGAATACCTCGAGCAGCTGCGCGACGAGGTCAGCGCTGGAATCGAGGCGGGCGAGACAGTCGCGCAGCTCCAGGCGCGCATCCGCCTGGACGCATACAGCGACTGGATTAGCTACGACGCATTTCTTCCGCAGAACATCGAGGATATGTACAACTTGCTAACGAGTCAGTAGACGAACGCTGACGAGCGGGGGGATCGATGTTACTCAGACTAATCGCCGGCCTCACGGCCGTGGTTTTCGCAGGCTCCGCTGCCGGCCACCACAGCAACGCGGCGCTCGACCTCGAGAACGTCGTAACGTTCGAAGGCACGGTCACGGAGTACACGCTCAGGAACCCGCACAGTTATTTCGTCGTAGAGACGACGGATGACGCCGGCGCGACGATCGCGTGGGAAGTGCAAATGGGCTCAGCCATCAGCATGCGCACGCGCGGCTGGACGCCGCAGACATTGTCGCTCGGCGATCGTGTCGTCGTGGGCCTGCACGCGGCGCGCGACGGACGGCCGTACGGGCTGTTCAGCTCGCTCGAGCGCGACGGGGCGATTGTTTCTTACGACCGCCTGCCGCAACCCGAGCCCGAAATCAGAGCAACGTCACTCGAGGGTATCTGGCTCGCCGATCGGGAACGCTTGCCGCCCGACTATCCCGGCGGTCTCGCCGAGCTCATGGATCGCGAGTTGACGCTGACCGACAAAGGCAGAGCAGCCCGCGATGCCTTCAGCCAGGATTCGACGGAGAACCCCGAGCTGTCATGCATCACGAAGCCGACGCCGGGCGGGATCCTTTATACGATCACCTACCCCATGCAGATCGAGTTCCTCGAGGACGAGCAGATCATCATGATCCGAATTCAGTACTTCGACCAGGAGCGAACCGTCTATATGGACGGGCGCGCGCATCCGCCCGCGGACCAACGCACGCACGAGGGTCATTCGATCGGTTGGTGGGAGGATGACGTGCTCGTCGTCGACACGACGAACTTCGCCGATGACCGCTCGCCCTACCAGAACGGGGTGCCGTCGGGCGCACAGAAACACGTTGTGGAGCGATATCGTCTACATGACAACGGCCTTCATATGACCGTGCAGTTCATGCTCGAGGATCCGGAGTACATCGTCGGCTCAATGAGCCACGAGAGAATCATGCGCTTTTCCCCGGATCGGCAAATGACGCCGTTCGACTGCGATCTCGAGGCCACGCGGCGCTACCTGCCGAGACAATAGTCCGACGGCACGACGCGGCCGTCTACGGAGAGAGTCACGATGAAAAGACGAGAGTTCGTGAAGAACGCTGCGGCCGTATCGGGCGCCGTGGGTCTGTCGACCGCGAGCGCGCCGGCAATCGCTCAGGCGCGGCGAGAGTTCACGATCGTCGGCTACGAAGGCGGTGACTTGACGAGCACGTATACGGGCGAGCCCATCAATTATTTCTTGAACTGGCTCGAGCTCGCGACGAACGGCGGGCTCGTCTTTCACGCCTACGAAGGCGATTTCCCCGAGGACGGCGAGTACGAAATCGCGCTCTCGGGCGAGGCCGACGGCTATTTCGCCGGCGAATACCACTGGCGACCGCAACACCCGCTGTTCGAGCTGTTTGGCGGCGCCATGCCCATGGGCATGAGCATGGAGGAGTACCTCGGCTGGTTCTATCACCGCGGTGGCGAACGCATGTGGAACGAGCTCGGTGAGCGCTTCAACATCAAGGCGTTTGCGGCAGAGGCCCTCGGCTATCAGACGATCGGCTGGTTCACCGAGGAAATCGAATCCGTCGAGGACTTCAGGGGTAAGCCCATGGACATGCCCGGCGTCATCGGCTACATCATGCGTGCGCTCGGCGGCGAGGCTCAGGACTACGAGCTCGAAGGACCGATCGTCGAGGCCCTGCGCGACGGCAGGATCTTCGCCGCCGAACGCTCGGGGCCGGCGAGAGACATGGCCGACAACTACCACACGGGCGTGAATTACTACTATCCGGAAGTGCTGCACGAGGCGCACTCGTTTCTCGCGCTCGGATTCAACCTGGATCAGTGGAACGGCTTGTCGGCTGAGCAGCAGCGAATCGTCAGGGATATTTCCATGGCCAACCTTAGCTACTCGATGGCGAGGACGACGGCCGACAACGCCGCGGCGTTGCGCGCGCTGCGTGACGAATACGACATGCAGATCCTGCGCATGCCCCGCGACGTCATGCTGCGATTCGGGGAGCTATCGGCGCAATACGTGCGCGAGGAGATCGCGGCCACGGACGACTTCTCGAAGCAGGTCGTCGACTCTTATATCAGCTATCGCGACGAGGTCATGGACTGGTCCGAAGTCACGGTCGAGTACTATCTGCAGAACCGGCGTCTGCCGTTTTCTTATACGAGCTCGTAACCGCTGCGGAGCTCATCAGTTCGCGCCGCGGTACCAGCGCCAACCGCGGTAGGACAGCTGCAGGATCGCAAAGACGTAAATGGCGGCCAATACGTCGTCCGCCATGATCGACGTGCCGACTCCGAAGGCGTCCTCGACCGCGGCGATTGGATACGGCTTCCAGACATCGAATAGGCGAAAGAGCACGAATCCCGCCGCAATCCAACGCCAGTCGCGCGGCAGCAGATAGCCGGCAATGAGCATTCCGATGACCTCGTCCCAAACGATGACGCTGGGATCGATTGCGCCGAGATCGCGCGCCGTCCGCCCGCAGATGAAGATACCAAAGAGCGCGAGGACCGCCACAACTCCCGCGTACGCAGCAGCGCCCGCGCGTGACAAGAGCCAGTAGATACCGATACCGACCAGACTGCCGAACGTCCCCGGCATGACGGGTACGAGGCCCGCCCCCAGCCCGTAAGCGAGCCAATGAAGCGGGTACTTCCACAACGCGAACGCCACGGCGACGTAGTTCGCGACCTCGACCTAAGTCGCCGCCAATTCGGACGGACTACTGAGGGCTCTGACGCGCTCGCACAGCGCGTTGGCGATACGTTCCTCGGGGGTTGCGCCCTGCCCCTGCGCTTGGAGTGCGTCCGCGTCCACGGGCTCGCCGAAACGCAGTGTGACTTTTGCCGGACGCGGCAAGAGCTTGCCCGGCGGCAACGCCCGGCCCGCGCCTTCTATCCATGCAGGCACGACCGGCACCCGCTGCGCGAGCATGAGCAGGCCGATACCCGGGCGAAAACGCAGCAGCTCGCCGCTGCGCGCGCGCTCGCCCTCGGGGAACCAGACGAGGCTGTGGCCTCGATGCAGCACGACGGCCGCGAGCGCGAGATTGGAGATAGGCCCCGAGCGCGGCTCGACCGGCAGGATACGCATGGCGTGACTGAAAGCGCTGCTGATCCTGCCCTTGTACAAAATGCCGACCCACCCCCCCCAGAAAGTTTTCTTGAAACGCCGCGAACCGATCGCGGCGGCAACGGCAATCGGGTCCAGCGCGCTCTGATGGTTTGGCGCGATCAGGAACGGTCCTTCAGTGGGCAAGTTCTCGACGCCACTCGCGCAAAATCGGAAGTACAGCCGCATGAATAACGTCGCGGCCCTCGAGGCGATTGCATCGAGCGCACCCGATCGCAACCCGCGCGGCTCGAGCCAGGCCCGCTCGTCCTCGGAAATCAACGCATCGGGCTCGCGGAGCAATGAGATCACGTCTCCGCTGAGCTCACCGGCCGCGCTCGACCCTGCCGCTTCCTGTAAAAGGTCGCGCACGGTCTCGATCCGACCGACAGCCTCGTCGGCCAGATCGATACCGACTCGATTGCGAAGCTCGAGCGTGAGATTGAGCCACGCGAGCGAGTCCACGCCGAGATCGAGCTGCACGTGCGTATCCGGCGTGATGTAGTGGCCGTCGAATCGCTCGCCGAGCCAATCCCAGACGCCGGCTGCAATGCGGTCCTCGAGCAGCTCCCGGTCTTGCGGCGCCAGACCCGAACGCGGCGCGAGCCCGGGTGCCGCGCCCTGACCTTCTGACTCGATGAGCGCCTCGTAACGGGCGGCAAGCTCCTTGCGCCGCAGCTTGCCGAGACGAGTGCGCGGCAGCGGCGCCTGATCCACGACGAAATCGCTCAAGCGCTGATAACTCGCGAGATCGCGCGACAGCGCCGTCAACTCGGCACGGACGGTCTCTTCGATCTCGTCCGCTCCGTGCCCACGGACGAGCTCGACGCCCGGCACGACAACGGCCACGAGCTGTCCTTCGCGTTCGAGAACACCGATCTCGCGAATCGCGTCCGACTGCTCCAAGCGCTGCTCGATCTTTTCCGGATCGACGTTTTCTCCGCCCGGCATCACGATCATCGACGACGCCCTGCCGGTCAAACGCAGGAAACCCGAATCATCGAAAAAGCCGAGGTCGCCTGTGCGGAACCAGCCGTCCGACGTGAACGCTTCGGCCGTTTTATCAGGGAGGTTCAGATAACCACCAAAGACATTAGGACCTTTGGCCTGCACCTCCCCGTACTCGTACTGCTGCTCGGGCTCGGCGATCCGTAGATCGACGCCCGGAAGCGCTTTGCCGACGTGACCGTCGCCGCGCATCTCGGGCGCACAGAACGTCAATATCGGCGAAGTCTCGGTCAGCCCGTAGCCGGCACCGAGCCGGAAACCCAGAGCGCCGAGCTGCGCGGCGATCTCGGCATCGAGCGTCGAGCCACCCGAAATCAGCAACCGCAAACGCGGCCCGACACCCCTGCGCACGACCCAGAACAGCGGCCGTCCGACGTCGAGGTTGAGTCTTTTGCGAAGGCCGGATGCGAGCGCGATCAGACCACGAAAGATGCCGGCGACCAGTCGTCCTTTTGCCTCGAAACGCTGCTCGATTGCGGCACCGAGCGCTTCGTAGAGCCGCGGGACGCCGAGCAGTATGCTCGGCTGCCCTTCGCGAAGCGCTGCGAAGAAATGCTGGCCTACGAGCGAGCTCGGCACGATGAGCGTCATGCCGAGCAGCAGTGGCGTGAACGTGCCGACGACGAACGGATAAACATGGTGCAGCGGCAGCGGTAGCAGAACGCGATCTGACGAGTGCACGATCTCGAGACTGAGCAGCGCCGTCAGATTGCTCACGATGTTCTCGTGTGTCAGCGGCACGCCCTTCGGAAAACCGGATGTGCCTGACGTATAGAAGATCACGGCCGTGTCGTGCACAGATACGCTTGCGCTCGACACGGTCTCGTCGATACACAGGTCCTGCCAGAACTCGGCGCCCTCGCCCGGGTCGTCGA
>JBFJXA010000029.1:0-17421 GCA_041623375.1 Gammaproteobacteria bacterium
CAGCCGCTCGACGACGAGCACCTGCTCGCTGAATTCGGCCGCACGCGGCCGCTTTCGGTCGTCATGGCCGAGCCCGTTGCTGCGCTGCGCAGTTGGGCAAAGACCAGAACCGTGCCCGCCGACTGAACGCCGCATCGGGCACAACGTGACCAGAACCGTCGAGATCCCCGGCCACATGCTCTAACATGTCGGCCGAGCCGATGCGCCAAGCCCGACAGCAAACTTAGAATATTTCTAAAAATTAGCTGTAACTTATTGTTATGTCGACACAATCATTCGACGAAGAAATCCAGGACAATGATCCGACGGACGAGCTGCCGATTCTGACGGACGTCATTCTCGGAGAGGATGGCGCGTACACGGCTGCGGCGCCCGAACCGCAAGCCGAGGCAGACGATTCGGCTGCCGTGCGTCTGCAGAAGGATCTCGATGCTCGCGACGAGCGGCTCTCGACGCTCGAATCGGAGCTCACACGTCTCCAGGAACGCTGGAGCGATACAGAGTCAGCGCTGTCGGAGCGGGATGACGAGCTATCGCGTTTACGCGACGAGATCAGCGACCGCGAAGCGGCCATGGCGGAGCAGCGCGCCGCGCTTGACGAAAGCGCCAACGAGCTGCAATCGCAAAAAACAACGATTGCCGAGCTGACCTCGGCGCTCGAGCTCGAGCGCGAGCGCTCGGCAGGCCTCGAGCGCAGCGCTAACGAGCTGCAACAAAAAATCAGCGGGCTCGAAGATAAAATCGAGTCGATCGAAGCCGAAAGCGAGGTCGCTCGCGAGACCTCGAAACAGGACGGCGTCGATCAGCCTGCAACTCGTCTGCGCGAGGAAGTCGCGGCGCTCTCGCAACACATCGAGAACCGCAACGCCGTGTGGCGCGAGCAGACCGATACGCTCGCCGCACAGTCGACTCGAATCCGGGAACTGGAGATCGAGCTCGCTCAACGCCTCGAGCGCCAGCTCGAAGCCGAAAGGCTCGCCCAGCGCGCATCCGCCGATGCACATGCAGCTCGAGAGCAGCTCGGCGCGGCGCTGGAAAAGCTCAGACGTAGCAAGCCGGCGGAGAAGCGCCTGGCCGCGCCCGAGGCGCCGCGCCGCGAGGAGGTCTCCGACGAGGCAATCTCGGACGACGACCATGCCGCCCAGCTCAGGCGCGAGCTGGCGCAGACCGTGCTTCTTCAGGCAAACCAGGGCGACGATGCCGAGACGCTGAAACGGCTCGCCGAGCTCGAAGCAGCCATCATGAGCCTCGAAAGCCAGATGGATTCCCCACGCGATAGCGCCGGCGTGGACTCGCCGGCCGAGCCGGCGAAGCTGATTTGTCTGACGGCCGAAGCGCCCACGGAGTACGTGCTGGACAAGCCGAGCGTGACGATCGGCCGCGGCGCGTCATGCGATATCCAACTCGCGACGCACTACGTCAGCCGTGAGCACGTCAGAATTACCACGGCCGACGCCGGCTGCTGCATCGAGGATCTCGGCAGCCGCAACGGCGTATTCGTCAACGCCGTAAAAATCGAGCGCCAGGACCTTGCCGCAGGAGACCTCATCACCGTCGGCGACACGCAATTTCGCTATGAAGCCAGTGGATATCGATAGCCTGGATCGCGCGACATGGGCCTGCCAAAAGCACTGAAGAAAGAGCTCGTGCTCGCCGCGAGCCTGATCGGCGGCGGCTTGCTGATCCTGCCGCTCGCCGTCTATTGGGTCGGCCAGCGCATCGTCGGCGACTACGAGTCACAAGCCGGGCTGTGGGGCCTGCTCACGAGCATCTGGTCCGATGTCTTCGCGCTCGAGCTCAGCGCCTGGCTGCTCGTCCTGAGCCCGTACGTGACGATTCAACTGCTCCGGCTGGCCTTTAAAGCACGGCGACTCGGGCGCTCTGTGACGCGGGTCACAGATTCCCAGGAAATTAGATAAGCCCCGACCGATCTACCTTTATGATGGTGGCAGCGCCCCCTAGGCCTTCATATCCCGGCGGGGCCGTGTTAACGAAAGGTGGAAAGGACGATGCTGAGCCTGTTCAAACGCTTGTTCGGTGGGGGCCGAAAAGCCCGTCGTCTCGCCAAGCGCGGCTCGCACCACAACACCACCCACGCCCGCAGCCCGGCGTCCCCGAGTGCCAGGCCCTCCGGCGTCGATGCGCTGGATAACCCGGATCTGGACATCGTTGCGCCCGCGGACACGGGCTTTGACCCCTATAACACGGGCACCTTCAACCGCAGCGGCTCCTGGGAGCGCATCAACAAGCGCCGCAGCAGCTAGCGACGCCCAACCGTCCACAGCCGGGCCCGGAACCGGATACGAGCCTCGCGGTCTAAACCCATGCCGGTCCGGGGTAACCCGCAGAACAGCGCCCCCCAGCGTGACCGCGTTGGAATTTTGGCTATAAACCTCTTGATTCGATAGCATATGCGCCGGAAACTAAGAGCTCGTCCGCCGGCGCGGCCGCGGCGGCGGCGACACGACCGAAGGAGAGACCGTGAGGCAATCAATCCGATGGTGTTTCGGGTCGATATCGACCCTGGTGCTGGCTTACGCGGCGAGCGCCGCAACCGAGTCGATCGCTGATCTGAGCATCGGCGACAAGCACGCTGAGATCAGCCAGAACGTCACGCGTATCATCGAGGAGCTGCATTACTCGCGGCCGCGAATCGATAATTCGTTCTCGTCAGCCATCCTTGACCGTTACCTCGACACGCTCGACGGCAACCGTCTGTATTTCCTCAACAGCGATATCTCGAGCTTCGGTCGGTACCGTTACGAGCTCGACGAGCGCGCCCGTGACGGCGAGCTCGAGCCCGTATTCGAAATCTTCAATCTCTTCCGCGCCCGCACGCAGGAGCGGGTCGAGTACGCACTCTCACTGCTCGACGAGGAACCGGATTTCACGCTCGACGAAGAATTCCGATTCGACCGCAGCGAGCTGCCGTGGCCGAACTCCGAGGCGGAGATGCAGGACATCTGGCGTAAGCGCGTCAAGAATGACGGCCTGAGCCTCGTTCTCACGGGCAAGACCTGGGAAGAGACCGCGGAAATTCTGCAAGGGCGATACGAGCGTGTGCTCAGGCGTGTCGGACAGCTCACCGCGGACGACGTCTTCGAGACGTTCATGAACGCGATGGCTCATACGATGGATCCGCACTCTAGCTACCTGTCGCCGCGCAACAGCGAGGAATACCGCATTCAAATGAGTCTCTCCTACGACGGTATCGGCGCATCGTTGCAGCTCGAGGACGATTACGTAAACGTCATGAACATCATCCCGGGCGGGCCCGCGCACGTGGACGGACAACTCAAGCCCGGCGACCGCATCACGGCCGTCGGCCAAGGCGTCTCAGGCCAACTCGAGGACGTCATCGGCTGGCGCCTCGACGACGTCGTCCAGCTCATCCGCGGTCCCGGCGGCACAGTCGTGCGCCTGCAGGTTCTCACGGCCGGCTCGTTGCCGGGTACGCCCGAGAAGATTATCGCGCTCGTGCGCGACAAGGTTAAGCTCGAAGAGCAGGCGGCGAAGAGCAACCTCATCGAGGTCCCGCGCGACGACCGCACGTATCGCATCGGCGTGATTCGCGTGCCGAGCTTCTATCAGGACTATGCCGCGCGTAGCCGCGGCGACGAGGATTACACGAGCACGACGCGCGACGTCGCACGCCTCGTCACAGAACTCGAGGCCGAGGGTATCGACGGCCTGGTCATGGATCTTCGACAGAACGGTGGCGGGCACCTCTCGGAGGCTCGAGAGCTCAGCGGCCTGTTCCTCGAACGCGGCCCCGTCGTGCAACTGCGCGAAACGCGCGGCAACACCGAAGTGCTCGACGACCCGAGCCCGGGCGCCGTCTACGACGGCCCGCTCGCCGTGCTCGTCGACCGTTACAGCGCGAGCGCCTCGGAAATCTTTGCTGCCGCGATTCAGGACTACGAGCGCGGTATCGTCATCGGCCAGCGCACGTTCGGCAAGGGGTCGGTGCAGAATCTTTTCAATCTCGACCGCTTCATGCGGGCGCCGGGATATGGGCAGCTCACGCTGACGATCGGCAAGTACTATCGCGTGACGGGCGGTAGCACGCAGCACCGGGGTGTCGAGCCCGACATCGAGCTGCCGTCGCTCGTCGACATCGAGAGCGTCGGTGAAAGCACGCGAGACACGGCCCTGCCCTGGGATCAGATCGACGAAGCGAACGGCTTCGATACGGACGCATCGCTGGACCAGGCCATCAGCTTGCTCGACGCGCGCTACCGGGAGCGCGCCGCGACCGATCCCGATTTCAACTATCTACTCGACGACATCGAAGCCGTCGGCGCGCTGCGTAACCGCGAGACCGTTTCGTTGAATCTCGAAGTTCGTCGCGCCGAACGCGAGGCCATGCAGCTCGAGCAACTCGCTCGCGAGAATGCGCGCCGCGCGGCCCTTGATCTGGAACCGCTCGCGACGATCGAAGAGATGGATGCGACCGAGGCACCGGATATACTGCTGGAGCAGGCAACGTCGGTCGTTGCTGATATGGCCGCGCTCGACGCACCCTTCCCGGCAACCGCGACGGTCAGTCCGGATATCGTCTCGCTACAGTAGGACTTTCAGGACGTCCCAGTAGTCGTCAGCGAGCACGTTGACGCGCAACGGCG
This sequence comes from Gammaproteobacteria bacterium, assembly GCA_041623375.1. Classification (GTDB taxonomy): domain Bacteria; phylum Pseudomonadota; class Gammaproteobacteria; order Steroidobacterales; family Rariloculaceae; genus JAHEEM01. The sequence continues at coordinate 4,626 of JBFJXA010000029.1, forward strand.
CATCACTCGCGCGTTTTTGTTGCACGCCATCGCCGACGGCGCGACGTACCTCGGGAGGAATTCCTGCAAACCCCTCGCTGAGGGGCACAGAGGTCTTCTCATCGGCGTAGCTAACCTCGCTCAGCAGATGATCCGTTCTGACCTTCACGAAGTCGGCTATGACCTTTTGCTCGTCGAGTTCGCGGATGCGTCCGCGAATGCGCTCGACGATCCGGTCGCAATCGCGCCGATCGCCGAATTTCATGTCCGCGACCTGTTTCTCGGTGGCCGCCTTGGCGAAATTCACGAGGTTGTGCTCGGCGAAGTGCAGCACGAGCTCCTGCGCTAGCGCCAATACGGCGAGGTTGATGAGCCGACGGCTGTCGAGCGACAGACCCGAAATGTCCGGTAGCGGCTCTGAGTTGATCTTTGCCTGAGTTTCCTTGACCTCGTCGATTCGCGCCTGCAAGGCCTCCCTGCCATTGTTCAATCCGGCCATGCGGCGTTTCAAAGTTCGGCCCTTGAAGAGCCGCGCGAAGCTGTTCATCGCATCGAGTCGCTTTTGATGCGTCTCGAGCTCGTGCGCGAGATTGCGATCTTTGATCAACAGGCTCTGTAGCTTGTCGTTGAGGATATCGAGGCGATGCTTGCGCTTCTCCAGCGCCGCTTCCTGTAGCTTCGCGCGTTCCTTGCGCTCTCGCTGGGCGCGCAGCTCCTTGGAGAACTGCTCGACACGCTGTGCGCCAACGCGCCAGAGATGCCGGAGCTGGAAATAGACCATCGCGTTGGCCGCTGCGAGCGGGTTGGCGAGCAAACGTTCGAGGCTCTCGAGCTGCTCGCGAATGCGAATGATCGCACCCTCCTGCTCCTTGAGCTTGTCGAGCAGCTCGTGGCGCTCCCGGCGCAAGGCCGACAATTCCCGTTTGACGTTGGCGCGATTGGAGAAAAGCTTTTGCAGCTCCTCGTCCGACGCCTCGGACTGCCGTCCCGGTATCTTGATCAAACTGGCGAGTTCAGCCATAGCCGTGCGGGGCCCCTCCGAGCCACAACCTGGCCGCCACTATAGCGTTCAGACGATATGTAAAGTGTGATTCAGAGCAAGAATCCGGCCGTAGCTCGGCCCCGGGGTCACGGGAATTCGTGGCCCATATCGAGCAAGTAGTCCAGCCATTTGTTCAGCATGATGTTGTTCCGCCAACGGCGCCCGAGCTCGAGCGTATGGCGCAGCGAGATTTCGCGAAGCTTCGCGTGACGGTGGTCTTCGCGCCCGGCGAGCGCCTCGACCAGGCGCGCATCGTGGTAGACGCGCACGATGAGATCCGGATCGGGCACGCGCTCCGTCCTGCCCTCCTCGAACCCCTCTTCGAACCCCTCTTCGAACCAATACGTCAGCTTGAGGGTGGTCGTATACGGCTCGCGCTGTTGGATTTCGGCGTACAGATCGAGATCCTGCGAGCTTTGGGAAATCCTCGCGTCATCCGCTCTTAGCTCATCGAGGTCCGCGACGAGCCTGGCAAGCTTGATGTAGTTGCTCTCGTAGACGGTCATGAGCCCGGAGAAGCTCCCCGGGCGATACACGCATTCCGGTACGATGAGACTGTCTACAAGCATGGCTCAAACTCTGTCGACCATGGCCCGAGCATGCCATAAGCCCCCTGTAGAAACAAAGACTTGACATCCGATCCGAGATGCGCGTCACGGCCGGACGCGGCGCTCGATACCCGTGACGTTGAGGATCGTGCTCGCGATCTCCTCGACCGAGCAATGGGTCGCGTCGATGTACGGAATGTTGTAGCGCTTGAACAAGCGCTCGGCAGAACGCAATTCGAAACTGACCTGCTGCGCAGACGCATAACGGCCGAGCGAACGGCGCTCGAGACGGATCTGGCGCAGCCGCTCGGGAGAGATCGTCAAGCCGTAGAGCTTGTCCTTGAAGCCCGCGAGCCGATCCGGTAGATGGCCCGACTCGAGGTCCTCCTCGGCCAGCGGATAGTTCGCTGCGAATATGCCGTATTGCAGCGCCAGATAGAGACAGGTCGGCGTCTTGCCGGAGCGGGACACGCCCGTGAGAATGACGTCTGCCTGACTGTAATGTTGCGGACTGTGCCCATCGTCCGCGGCCATGGCGTAGTTGATCGAGTCGATGCGCAGGTTGTAGCTCGCGACGTCGGCCATTCGATGCGGGGAGCCGAGCGCGTGTGAGGAGATCGTCTCGAGCTCCTTCTCGAGCGGCGCGAGGAACGCCTCGAAGAAATCCAATACGAGCGCGTTGCAGGCGAGCAGTCTCGCACGTAGTTTTTCATCCACGAGGCTCGTGAACACGAGCGGGCGCACGCCGGTTTCCTCGACGACCGCATCGATACGTGCCCCGAGCTGCTCGATCTTGTCAATGCTGTCGACAAATGGCACAGTCACCGGCTTAAACTCGAGGCCGTCAAACTGAGTTAACAACGCATGGCCGAGGGTTTCTGCGGTCACGCCCGTCTGGTCGGAGACAAAAAATACTGTGCGCTGAAGCATGCCGGGCTCATCGGTCGGGGCTGTGGGTCGGGTCGGGAGTATAGCTTGGAACAATACGTAATCGGGCTCGCCGAATGCGGCATGAACGATGTCGAGCACGTCGGTGGCAAGAATGCCTCACTCGGCGAGATGATCAGCCAGCTACATGACCTGGGTGTCCGGGTTCCAGGCGGCTTCGCAACGACCGCGGCGGCCTATCGCAATTTCGTCGACGAAGCCGGACTCGACGAAAATATTCATTCGATACTCGATGCGCTCGATGTCGACGATGTCAGCGCGCTCACGAAGGCCGGTGCACAGATCCGGCGAATGATTCTCGACGCGCCCTTCCCGCCTGCGTTACGCAACGCCGTGGAGAAGGCGTGGCAAGACCTGACCCAGGGTGAGGACATCGAGGTCGCCGTCCGGTCCTCGGCGACAGCCGAGGACCTGCCGGAAGCGTCGTTCGCCGGCCAACAGGAAACCCTGTTGAACGTCAGCGGTCTCGACGCTGTCGTCGCAGCGATCCACGAGGTCTACGCGTCGCTCTTCAACGACCGGGCGATCGCCTACCGCGTGCACCAGAAATTCGACCATCGCCTGGTCGCGCTCTCTGTCGGCGTGCAACGTATGGTTCGCAGCGATCTTGGCGCCTCGGGCGTGATGTTCACGCTCGACACCGAATCGGGCTTCCGGGATGTCGTGTTCATTACCGCCAGCTACGGCCTCGGCGAGACCATCGTGCAGGGCGCGGTCAATCCCGACGAGTTCTACGTGCACAAGCCCAGCCTCGCGGCCGGCAACAATGCAATCCTGCGGCGCAATCTCGGCAGCAAAGCGATCCAGATGGTCTACAGCGACGACCCCGGTGAGCGCGTCAAGACCATCGAGGTGCCCGTTGAGCAACGCGGGCGATTCTCGCTGACCGACGCGGAAATCTCGGCACTCGCCGAGCAGGCCGTCATCATCGAGAAACATTACGGCCGTCCGATGGACATCGAGTGGGGCAAAGACGGTAACGACGGTCAGCTCTACATCCTACAGGCGCGACCGGAGACCGTGCAGAGCCGGCCCGGGCAAGTCATGACCCGATTCTCACTCCAGGAGCATTCCGAGATACTCACGCGCGGGCGCAGTATCGGCCAGCGCGTCGGCAGCGGCGTGGCGCGCGTCGTCGCAAGCATCGCGGAGATGAATCTCATTCAGAATGGCGACGTGCTCGTTGCCGACATGACGGACCCCGATTGGGAGCCGGTCATGAAGCGGGCGTCGGCCATCGTCACGAACCGCGGCGGGCGAACGTGTCACGCAGCCATCATCGCCAGAGAGCTCGGCATCCCAGCTGTCGTCGGTTGTGGCTCGGCAACAGAGGACATCCCGGACGGCGCCGCCGTCACGGTGTCGTGTGCCGAAGGCGATGAAGGCTTCGTCTACAAGGGCAAGCTCAAGTACGAGCAAACCGATATCGAGCTCTCGAAACTCCCCGACATTCCCGTCAAGATCACGATGAACGTCGGTAATCCCGATCGCGCGTTTGCGTTTGCCGGTATCCCGAATCACGGGGTCGGCCTCGCGCGACTCGAGTTCATCATCAACAGGATGATCGGCGTGCATCCGAAAGCGCTGCTCGAGCTCGATCAGCAGGACCCGACCACGAAGCGCCTCATCGCCGAGCAAATGGCCGGTTATGCCGATCCGGTTTCGTTCTACATCGACAAGCTCGCCGAGGGTATCGGCACGATCGGTGCAGCGTTTTCTCCGAATCCGGTCATCGTGCGGCTATCCGATTTTAAGTCCAACGAATATGCGAATCTCATCGGTGGCGAGCGTTACGAGCCTCACGAAGAAAACCCGATGCTTGGCTTTCGCGGCGCCTCCCGCTACATCGACGAGGATTTCAAGCCGTGCTTCGAGCTCGAGTGCAAAGCCATGCTCAAGGTGCGCGGTGAGATGGGCCTCAAGAACGTGCAGGTCATGGTGCCGTTCGTGCGCACGCTCGGCGAAGCACGCGAGGTCGTGGCCCTGCTCGCGGAGCAAGGGCTCGAACGCGGCAAGGACGACCTCAAGCTCATCATGATGTGCGAGCTCCCGAGCAATGCGTTGCTCGCAGAGCAGTTCCTCGAGTTTTTCGACGGCATGTCGATCGGCTCCAACGACATGACTCAGCTCACGCTCGGCCTCGACCGCGATTCGGGCAAGATTGCGGCACTGTTCGACGAGCGTGACGAGGCCGTACTCAAGCTGCTCGCCATGGCGATTTCTGCGTGCCGCGCGCAGAACAAATACGTCGGGATCTGCGGGCAGGGACCGTCCGACCACCCGGATCTCGCGCTGTGGTTATTGGATCAGGGCATCGAGAGCATGTCGCTGAATCCCGATTCCGTGCTCGATACGTGGCTCTATCTCGCCGAGCACGCGCGCTAAAATCCTGCCGTCACAGAGCGATTCCTACGCTTACCACTCCGTGCGGCGCTTGCGCCGTAGCGTAGGGATGACGAGCCCGAGCACGAGACCCGTGATCAGCACGCCGGCGCCGACGACAAACCACTCACGGGTCGCACGGCTTGCGAGTTCGGTGTTGCGCACGGTCAGCTCTTCGACGAGCTGATCGAGCTCGTTGACGCGACGCCTCAGACTCTCGTTGCGGTCTCGAATCGTCAGGGCGTTCGCCGAGACGCTGCGCACATCGACGAGCTCCGTGTTGAGGCTCGTCGCGGCCGTTTCTGCTTCTTCCATGCGCTGCGTGACCGTGTCGAGCTGCTCGCTGAGATCGGCGACGATGGTTTCGAGCTCCGTTACCCGGTCGCGGGCCTGAGCCAGATCGCGTTCGGCCGCTGCGAGCCGGCTTTGCGCAATCGGTGCATCGACGAGATAGCGTCGCAGCGCCCATCCCTCCTCGCCCGTATCCGTGCGCACGCGCACGTAGTCGCCGTCATCTGAGGTTTCGAGAATCGTGACCGCATCGCCGCTGTTGAGATTGCGGATAACCGAGTTCTGCGTGCTCGGCCCCGTGCGCACGGTAATGACGAGCTCATCGGTCACGTACATCGTCTGCGCGAACGAAACATTCGCGATTGCGCACAGCGCGATCAGACTCAGCGTGCGCGTTAACTTGTTTGTATTCAGCATGATGATCAACCCGGCAAGTCGATGAGGTGCTCGCGGTAATACCGCAGCTCTCTTATAGAGTCGTGGATGTCTGCGAGCGCCAAATGCGTCGAAGCCTTCTCGAATTTACCGGCTACGTCGGGCGCCCACAATTGCGCTAATATCTTGAGCGTCGAAACGTCCAGGTGGCGATAGTGGAAGAATGCGGCGAGCTCAGGCATGAGGCGAACGAGAAAACGCCGATCCTGGCAGATACTGCTGCCGCACATCGGCGAGATGTTCGGCTCGACATACTCACGCAGGAAATCGAGCGTCTGCTGCTCGGCCTCGGCAGCGGTGATCGAGCTTTCGCGAACCCGCTCGACGAGTCCTGAGCTCGTATGCTGGCGCGTATTCCACTCGTCCATCCCGTTCAGGACCGCGTCGGACTGATGGATTGCGAGCATCGGCCCTTCGGCGAGCACGACGAGGTGCTTGTCCGTCACGACCGTAGCAATCTCCAGGATCAGGTCGGAATCCGGATCGAGACCCGTCATCTCGAGATCGATCCAGACGAGATTTTCCTTGGACTTCAACATCGACTCCTCGGGCCGATTGTAGCAGCCCGATCAATGATTTACAGAGCATACTTGCGTGGACGACGCACGCTGTGACGAGCATCACTGGAACCGTCGTCGCGCGTTACCGGCGCCACTGTCTAGTGGAAGACGCCGAGGGCAACCGCGTGAGCTGCCAGATTCAGCGCCGTGCGCTCAAGCCCGTCGTCGGCGACGCGGTCTCGTGGCAGCCCGAAGCCGACGGAACGGGCACGTTGACGGCCGTATCGCCGCGCGACAACGAGCTCACGCGCATCGACAGCCGCGGCCGGGCAGAGATTATCGCCGCAAATCTCTCCCAGCTCGTCGTCGTGCTCGCGCCCGACCCGCCACCCGACTGGTTTTTGCTCGACCGATACCTCGCTGCCGCGGCACTTAGCGGCTTCGACGCCGTCATCGCATTCAACAAGCAAGATCGCGTCGCAACGTTGCCCGCGGAGCTCGACGACTACGCAGGTCTCGGCTACACGACGATACGCACGAGCGCCAAGCGCGGTGATGGCCTCGACGATCTCGCGTCCGTCATGCAGGGCAGACGCAGTGCGATGATCGGCCAGTCGGGCGTGGGCAAGTCATCGCTGCTCAACGCGCTGCTCGGCGATGCGATTCAGGACGTCGGCGCACTCTCGGAAAAGAGCGGTCTGGGACGTCACACGACGTCGACGGCCGTGCTGTTCGCGTTGCCCGATGGCGGCGAGCTCATCGACTCACCGGGCGTACGCGACTATGCGCCCTACATCGAGGAGCCGCGCAGCGTTGCACACGGTTTTCGCGAATTCGACGATAAGATCCCGCTCTGCCGGTTCCAGGACTGCAGCCATCTCGTCGAGCCCGACTGCGCGGTCAGGGCAGCCGTCGCCGACGCGCAGATCTCGGCGCGGCGCTACGCCAGCTACGAGCGGCTCTACGAGCTGACCGCCACGCTGCAGGCGGAGCGTCGCTAGCGTCGTGGGTTATCCCCGTTAACCCAAGCCGCCCTTCATCTGGCGGCCGCCGAGCACGTGCATGTGCAGGTGATAGACGACCTGACCGCCTTCGGCGTTCGTATTGACGACGACGCGATAGCCCGGCAGCGCGTGCTCCTCGGCGAGGGACTTGGCGACAAGGAACAACTGTCCGGCGAGCGGTGCATGCTCGGTATCGAGGTCGTTGAGCGTGGCCAGATGGATCTTCGGAATAATCAATGCATGAAACGGCGCCTGCGGGCTGATGTCCTTGAACGCGAGCAGCTCATCGTCCTCGTAGAGCCGGTCGGCGGGCAGGTCCCCGGCCACGATCTTGCAGAACAGGCAATCCGGGTCGGCTTGACGGCTCATAACACCTCGTCCGTAGTTTCAATATCGATCTGGCGGCGCCCCGCCAGCGCGCGGGATAGCGTCCCGCTGTCGATGAACTCGAGCTCACCGCCCATCGGCACACCGTAGGCGATGCGGGTCGCGTTGATGCCGTGGCGCGCTGCAAGATTTGCGATGAGATGCGCGGTCGCATCGCCCTCGACCGTCACGCTCGTCGCGAGGACGACCTCGGCGATGTCCTCCTGCTCGAGACGGCGCTCGAGGAGATCGATGCCGAGCTCACTGGGACCGATGCCGTCGAGCGGCGACATGTGGCCCATGAGGACGAAGTACCGGCCGCTGTAGGCGGCGGATTGCTCGATCGCGATCACATCCGCGGGCATCTCGACGACGCAGAGCTGGGAAGCGTCGCGGCGATCGCTCGCGCAGATGCCGCAAATCGACTCTTCCGTGAGCATGCGACACAGCTCGCAGTGCTTGACGAGCTGACTCGCTTGCTCGAGCGACTTGGCAAGGTGCACCGCCCCTTCGCGATCCTTGTGCAACAGGTGAAACGCCATACGCTGTGCGGACTTCGTGCCGACCCCCGGGAGGCACTGCAGTGCCGCTATGAGCTGCTTGAGCAGTGGCGAATAACCCTGACTCACGGGTACTCAATCTCTGCGGTCGATCAAAACGGCAGCTTCATGCCCGGCGGCAGGCCCAGCCCGCCGGCGAGGCCGCCGAGTTTCTCTTTCGTCGCGCGCTCGGCTTTGGCCGCGGCGTCGTTGAACGCGGCCGCGATGAGGTCCTCGAGCATGTCCTTATCGCCGTTCAAGAGCTCGTCCTCGATCTCCACACGCCGCACTTCGTATTTGCACGTCATGTTGATCTTGACCATGCCGCCGCCGGCCGCGCCGGACACCTCCGTCGCAGCGAGCTCCTCCTGCGCCTTTTGCATATTGGCCTGCATCTCCTGGGCCTGCTTCATGAGCTGTCCTAGTCCCTTCATCGGCGCTATGTTCCCTTGGCTGCTTCTATCGGCTCGATCGTGTCGGCCTCGACGACGGCGTCGAAGGTATCCTGAAATCCTTTGACGGCCGGGTCTCCTTCGATCGCTTCGCGTGCCCGGCGCATGCGTTGCGTCTCGCTGGCCTTGCGCTGGTCGGCCGGTGTCGGCGCAGGCGGCGTGCCGGGCGTGATCGTGACCTTGATCGACCGGCCGAAATGCTCGGCCAGCACGGCCTCGAGGCGTCCGCGCACCTGGTCGGTGTTCAGGTGCGCCCGGTCCTCGGCGACGATGAGGTCGAAGCGATTGTCGGTCTGCTCGCGAACGGCGCAGCTTTCGGCGAGCTGGCGTGCCGCGCCGCGCACGTCGGCCTCGCCGAGCAGCGCGGCCCAGGCGGCAACGTCAGGTGCACCAGACGATGCCCTGCCCGGCCCGGCCTGCGGCGCCGGAGTCGCCGCGCCTTCGTCACGCACGGCGCCGCGTCGCGAGCGTTGCGGTGCGCCGTTGGACTTCGGCTTCGACTTCTTTTTCGGCGCGGACGCTTTGCTTTCCGGCTCATTGGCCGCGGCCGGGCGAAACGCGAGCATACGCAGCAGCGTCATCTCGAACGCCGAGCGCCAATCGGCACAAGCCGCGAGATCCCGCCGCCCCTGCAATGCGATCTGGTAGTAGAGCTGCACATCCTCGGGCGTGATCGTCTCGGTCAGCGCCAGCAACGTCTCGTCGTCGTCGGCAGCGGCCTCTGGCCCGACGAGCTGGAGTACGGCGATCCGCTGCAACGCGCCCATGAGCCCGTCGAGCACGAACGAATAATTCGGCGCTTGCTCGTCGAGCTCGGCGACTTCGTTCATGAGCGCAGACCCATCGCCGGCGGCGAGGCCTTCGAGCAGATTAATGAGTCGAAAGCGGTCGATTGTGCCGAGCATGGCCTCGACAGCTTCGCGCTTGACGTGCCCGCCGCCGAATGCAATCGCTTGATCGAGCAGGCTCAACGCGTCACGCATGCTGCCTTCGGCGCCCTTGGCGAGCGCCTTGAGCCCTTCGGGCTCGGCTTCGATCTCCTCTGCCGTGCAGATCTTGTGTAGCTGCTCCTGGATCTGTGTCGGCGTCAGCCGCTTGAGGTTGAACTGTAGACAGCGCGACAGCACGGTCACGGGTAGCTTCTGCGGATCGGTCGTTGCGAGCAGGAACATCACATGCGGTGGCGGCTCCTCGAGCGTCTTTAGCAACGCATTGAAGGAGTGGTTCGACAGCATGTGCACCTCGTCGATGAGGTAGATTTTGTAGCGCCCGTGCGTCGGCGCATATTGCACGTTGTCGAGGAGCTCGCGCGTGTCATCGACACGCGTGCGCGAAGCCGCATCGACCTCGAGCAGATCGACGAAGCGGCCCTCGTCGATGGCAAGGCAGGAATCGCAGGTCCCGCACGGCTCGGCGACGATACCGTCGGCGCAGTTCAGCGCCTTGGCGAGAATGCGCGCGACGGTCGTCTTACCGACCCCGCGCGTGCCCGCGAACAGATACGCATGGTGCAGGCGCTCGGCCGCGAGCGAGTTCACGAGCGCTTGCACGACATGCTGCTGGCCGACGACCTCGGCGAAGCGCTTCGGACGCCATTTCCTTGCCAGAACGGTGTAACTCATCGCGCGTGCAGCGTGCTCTCGTGCCCAAAAATCAAGATCCGCGTCAGCCCAACCCCGGCACCCGACCGGGCCGCTGCCGCTGCTCCCTTCCGGGCCTGACGGGGTTCACGGCTGGTCGTCGCGGGGGAACCGACGCGGACCCCGTGTACTTTACCAGCCCGCCCGGGGCCGCGCACCGGCCGTTATAATGCCGATCGGCCGCTATTTCGAACGGGGATGCCGATGAGACGCCACCTGCCGCTTGCTTCTAGCCTGATCTGCCTCCCGTTGCTCAGCCATGCAGCGGACGAGAACGCGCTGCTCGCGTTCGTCGAGTCGCGCCACGCGCAGACCACCGAGGTGGCCCGCTCGCTCTGGGAGCTCGCCGAGGTCGGTTACCAGGAGGAACGCAGCAGCGCCTTGCTGCAGTCAGCGCTCGCGGCTGAGGGTTTCGAGATCGATGCGGGCGTCGCGGGCATTCCGACGGCATTCGTCGCAAGTTACGGCACGGAAGGCCCCGTGATCGGCATTCTGGCCGAGTTCGACGCCCTGCCCGGCATCACGCAGGACGCCGTGCCGATGCGCAGCCCGATTCCGACCAAGCCCGCGGCGCACGCCTGCGGCCACAACCTGTTCGGCGCGGGGTCGCTCGGCGCGGCAGTCGCCGTCAGGCACTGGCTCGAGGACACCGGCACGCCGGGCACGATCCGTCTTTACGGAACGCCCGCCGAGGAAGGCGGCAGCGGCAAGGTCTATATGGTCCGCGACGGGCTGTTCGACGACGTCGACATCGTCCTGCACTGGCACGCAGCCGACAGGAACTCGGCGTCCGCGGATACGACGCTCGCGAACCGGTCCGCGCAGTTCCGATTTCGCGGGCTCTCGGCGCATGCGTCATCGGCGCCGCACAATGCGCGCTCCGCGCTCGATGGCGTCGAGGCGATGAATTACATGGCCAATCTCCTGCGCGAGCACATACCACAAGAGTCACGCATACACTACGTCATCACGGCCGGCGGACTCGCGCCGAACGTCGTGCCGGACTTTGCCGAGGTGTTCTACTACGTGCGCCATCCAGAGGCGCGCGTCGTTCAGGAGATCTGGGCGCGGCTCGAGGACGCGGCGCGTGGTGCGGCCCAGGGCACGGGCACGGAGGTCGACTGGGAAATCATCCACGGCAATCATCCTGTGCTCGTCAACGAGCCGTTGGCCGAGATGATGGACGCAAAGCTCAGACTCGTCGGGGGTGTCGAGTACACACCCGAGGAACGGGCCTTTGCCGAGCAGATCTACGCAACGCTGACGAATCCAACCCGCGAGCTCGGCTCCGAGGCGACGATTCAGCCGTACGAGGTCTCGCAGGGCTATGGCTCGACCGACGTGGGCGATGTATCGATCGCCGTGCCGACCGTAGGGTTGCGGATTGCGACGTGGGTACCGGGCACCTCGGCGCACAGCTGGCAGGCTGCGGCCGCCGGTGGCATGTCGATCGGATTCAAGGGGGCGACGAACGCCGCCAAGACGTTGACGCTCGCGGCCGTCGAGCTATTCGAGAATCGCGGATTGCGCGAGGCTGCAGCCGCCGCGCATCGGGAAAGCATCGGCGATGACTTCGTCTACGAGGCCCTGCTCGGCGACCGCGCCCCGCCGCTCGACTATCGCAACTAGAAGGCGACAACGAGCGACGGTCGCCGCGCGCGTGCCAGGCGCGGCGTAAAGCTCTAGAATCCAACCAAACCGGAGAGGTGGCCGAGCGGTCGAAGGCGCTTGCTTGGAAAGCAAGTGTACGGGTCACACCGTACCGTGGGTTCGAATCCCACCCTCTCCGCCAGAAAACAAAAATGCCCCCTTGTGGGGTATTTTTGTTTTTGGTGATGCGGGTGTGTGCACGAGACCAACTGCGTAATCTTCAGCTCGGATGTAGATCACTGCTCGATGCAGTTCACTCGGGGAACTGGCTCCATATTCGATGCAAATCGACAGTGAGGACCTCAGGCCGACCAGCCGGAAGCGAGAAACAGGCCCACCATGCTCAAGAAACCGGCGGACCAGACCAAAGATCGCAATGTCGGCTTGTCAAAAATGTACGCGAGGCCGTGCGCAATCCGGGCAACCAGGAACGTGCCTGCGAGCAAGTCGGTTGTGACCTGCGGCACGCCAACGGAATGAGCAACCAGCACGCCGGCTGCGAACGGTGGAAAGTTTTCGAAGGCGTTGGACTGCGCCCAGTCCGCCCGTTGCTGCCAACCCGTAAGGTTCTGCAAAAACAACCGTGGCTTGGCGTTGTCGTAGTTTCCGCCACCGACCTTCGCCGCGCCGACCCAGACCAGTGGCAGGAATGCCACCAACAGAATGCACCAGTAGGCGAAGGTCATTGGTTTCTCCGGCGCAGAACACGCCAACCGACGAGAGCGAGGCCGACAGCTAGCAACGTGCATGCGTAGACAATTTCGTAGTGCCAACGGGCTCCGGGAGCACTGGTTTTTTCGAGCCAGTCGCGCAGCCAGGTCAGGTCAAGCTCCGCGACGATTACCATTGCCCCGATGAGCAGAACCCAGACTGCACGACGCCCCCATATTCCGAGCCGGCGGCCCGCAATAGGCCCTAGATACATCCGCAGCCTCACTAGCGCATACAGCGCAACTCCCGTGAGAAGCCCATCGACGATAGAGATTATCCAAGCAGACATTGTTATTGCTGGTCGCTACC
>JBFJXA010000030.1:0-17386 GCA_041623375.1 Gammaproteobacteria bacterium
GGCATCGTAATGACGCCGAGGTCCGGAAAACGCGGGTGATCTGCGTTGGGGAAACCCCATAGGAAGTCGGCGACGCTGGCGCGTGCGGTCGCCGGATTCGCCTCGATAGCGATAGGGAGAACCGTCGCTGCTGAGCTGCGCTCGGCCTCCGGTAGCTGCGCGACGATGCCGAGCCCGTAAAGCACGTGGCCCGTGCCGGCGAGCACGACGATCGTGCGGTCCGGGTAGGTCTCGACCGCTTCCACGACACGCTGTGCCATCGCTGCATCGCGCTTGGCCTGTGCCACGACGAGCGCGTCGAGCTGCGCGGCCGAAAGTCCTCCGTGCACGGGACTATCGGCTTCGAAGAATGCAGCGATGAGCGCGCGTTGCTCGTCGGTCGGCGGCATCGTGGATACGTCGGAGCTCTGAGTTTCATCGTCCGACGCTCTGAGCGCAAACATCGGGATCGCATGCTGGCGTGCGAACAGGAAGATCTCCCGGTAATAGCCCCAGTTGTAACCCCAGACTCGATACCAATCGGACGTCTCGAGGAAGCTTTGCTCGTCGAGCCGGCCAGCGGTCCACGCGTCGAGCGCGGACTGTTTATCGACGGGGATCATCTCCAGTCCCAGCGTCAAGGGGACACCCGCGGCATGTAAGAGCTCGAGCACGCGCAACTGCACCGTGTGGAACTCTTCACTCGTATGCTGCTCGCCGATGAGAATGACGCGTTTGTCGGTGAGCTCCCCGACGAGCGTCCTCGGCGAGATGGTCTCTTCGGTCGCCGTTGACAGAATCGTATCGAGCTCGAGACTGACCTCGCGCTCGCGCCGTGCGGGATCACCGATCGCGAGGGTCAACAGCTCCGTCTGGGCAAACGCCGAGCCGGCGCAGCTCAGCCAAAAAAGAATCGAGAGACAAAATCTTGGGTTCATCTGCAGGTCCGAATAGAGTCTGCGTCAGTGTACGTCACCTCGGGTCGGCGCTCGCAGTCTTGCCGGTGATCGGCGCTGAGACCAACGTATTACTTCTTTAAATCAGTGTGTTATAGGTATTTCCTCGAGCAGGAGCTCGCAGAGGCGTCGCGCGCTCGGCTGTGCTCGAAAATCCTCCGCCGTCAGGCGCTCCGCGTCATGCGCTTTCGCTGAGCGCGATCGAAGCCGATCCGTCGAAGCTCGCCGAACCCCTTATACGCTGCTCGCGCGAGTAGCAGGCTCGGCCTCCGACTCTTCAGAGCGCGCCGATCGCCAATCGTAGAGCGGCCCGAATGCGGCCCCGTTCGCACGATCGCGGGGCTCAGTGCGAAGATCGGCACGCCGTGATCCCACGTTCGCTGCACGAACTTATCGGCTGGTGCGACGAGGCGCGCGCTGGCCTCTGCGAGGCGCGCGGCTCCGGTCGGGCTGACTGCGTAGCCCGTCAGCTGTGTTGGAACATCAGATACGTAATGCAGCGTGAAACGACCCTCGGCCCCGAGTGCCCGCGCGGCGGGCCTGATCCGCTTGCCAGCGGCTCTTGACCTATCGAACGGTTCGAGCCGAATAAAGCCATGTTCCGCCAGCAGCAGCTCGACGATCGAGAGCGCTTCGACGAAGCCCGGTAGCGCTTCGAAATCGTCCTCGAGTATCAACGTCGGCTCATGTGAAGCCGCGCACTGCTTCCAGAGGTTCAGGTGGCTGGCATAGCAGCCGATCTCGCCGGGCAGTGGGTCACGCTGGCAGTTCAAACGGTACGCGCGCTCGTTGAACTCGATAAAGTGCGATGAGATACGCGTCGAGGCGTCGAACGCATCGAAAAATTCGAAATCGACTCCAAGTGCGGTCAATTGCCTGCTGGCTGAGCGGCGGCGATCCGCCGCATCGGGCAAGCTTATTACGATGACGCGCATTGATCCGTGCTCCGCGGTTGCTTGACCGGGAGACGCAGGTGCGGCGCGGATCCTTCGCCGGGGCCTGTTGACAACGCCGTAGCGTGCGCGTATTCACGGTATCGCAGGCATTGATTCGACGGGAAAAGGTCTCAGGAGGGGTCCCTATGAGTATTCGGTATACGACCGCGATTGCCGCGGTGGGTTTATTGACAGTCAGCGTCGCTGCGCAGGCGCAGATGGACCTGCTCGTGCCGGGTCAGCCGGTCGCGCGCGACGTTCCCGGCGCGAAGACGCTGCCGGATCCGAACACCGAGTACAAAGTCGTGTTCGACATCATTACCGCCCCCGAGAACGTCGATGAGGTCAATCCGCGGCTCGTGAGGATCGCGCGGTACGTCAACACATTGGGTAAATACGGTGTGCCAGAGGCGAACCGAAAGATAGCCGTCGTGCTCCACCGCGCTGCGACGCCGATGATCCTGAAGAACGAGGCGTTCAAAGCGCGCAATGACGGCCACAGCAACCCCAATATCGAGCTGATCCGTAGCCTTACGGCTGCCGGTGTCGATTTTCGCGTCTGCGGCCAGGCTGCGCTCGCTCGGAATATCGATCCGGCCGACATCTTGCCGGAGATTCAGCTCGATCTGTGGGCGTTTACGACCCTGATCGACCTCAGGACGCAGGGGTATCTGCAGGTCGGGCCCTGACTGAGTGCCGAGTAACGACTGTTTTCGGGTTCGCAGATAGGAGCCAAGCTAGTGCGCAACGCAATCAAACGGGTCGCCGGCGGGTCGGCAGGCTTCGTGGCAACACTCGCGATCGGTCTGATGGCCGTTCCGGCGAATTCGCAAGTCAGCTTCGAGCGTCGGCCGGTGACGAACGAAGCCTGGCTTCAGCCATTTCCTGCTCATCGCATCGTCGGTGACGTCTATTACGTCGGCACCTACGATCTCGCGGCTTTTCTGATCACGACGCCTGCGGGCCATATCCTCATCAATACGGGTGTCTACGATTCCGCGGATATGATTCGCGCGAGCATGGAGTCGCTCGGGCTCGATTTCGACGACATCGAGATCTTGCTTACGACGCAGGCGCACTGGGATCATGTCGCCGATCTCGCTGAAATCAAACGCCGGACAGGCGCACGTCTTTACGCGCACGAGGGCGACGTTCCGGTTCTCGAGGACGGCGGTAACTCCGATTTTCGTTTCCCTGAAGGGCGCGGCGTCATCTTCGAGCCTGTCAGCGTCGACCGGGCGCTGCGCCACGGCGATACGATCGAGCTCGGCGGTATCGTGCTGACGCTGCATCATCATCCCGGCCACACGAAGGGCGCCAGCAGCTTTACGTTCGATACCGTAGAGGACGGGCGTACGTACTCCGTGCTCGTCGTCAATATGGGCTCGATCAACGCCGGCGTCGAGTTACTCAACATGCCGGGTTATCCCGAGATCGCCGACGATTACGCGTCGACGTTCGCGGCGCAGAAGGCTTTGTCCGCCGACGTCTGGGTATCCTCGCACGGCAGACACTACGATCTCTATGACAAGTTCTCGCCTGGCGATCCCTACGACCCCGAGCGCTTCGTCGATCCTGAAGGGTACATCGCAAAGATCGAGGAGTACGAGCAGCTCTATCTGCGCCAGCTCGAGGCCGAGCGGGCTCAGCGGACCCGGTAAACGAGACCTGTACGCGCGGCGCGGAAACCGACTAAGCTGCGCTCGTGGGCAACGACGCGTTTCCTCTCGACGCTTATCTCGAGCGAATCGGCTACGCGGGCGCGCTTACTGCAGATGAGGACGTGCTCGAGTCGGTCCAACGGGCCCAGCTCAATAGGATCCCGTTCGAGAACTTCGACATTGTGCTCGGCCGTGGCGTTTCGCTCGAGCCTGCGGCTCTCGTCGACAAACTCATCGACAGGCCGCGAGGCGGATATTGCTTCGAGCTCAACGGCCTTCTGCACTTGGCTCTGCTAAGCGTCGGCTTCGAGGCGCGCGCACTGCTCGCGCGTGTACACATGAGCGGCCAGCCGACCGGGCGTACGCACGAGCTCATTCTCGTTACGATCGGTGATCGGCATTGGATCGCTGACGCGGGCTTCGGCGGTCCATCGTTGCGTGCGCCGGTGCCGTTGGAGCTCGGTACACAGTGGCGCCAGGAAGGTGAGCACTTTCGTCTCGTTGACGCGGGGCCTTTCGGCACGATGTTGCAAAAGCAGTCGGAAGGGGAGTGGCGGGACTTATACAGCTTCGGCATGGAGCACGTCTGCGAGGCCGATATCGCGGTCGGCCATCACTTCACGTCGACGAGCCCGCTGTCGCGTTTCACGCACACGCCGGTCGCGGCTCTGCACACGCCAACGGGCAAGACGACGTTGCACGACCGGGAGCTCAGGCGTATTGAGAACGGTGCCCGGACTAGCCTGGAGCTTCCCGGGGGACCAGCCTACCTGGCCGCGATCGAGAAGTACTTCGGCATCGAGATCGATGCGCCGGACGCAACGCGGCTCATTGCCGGAGCGCCTCGTGAGCGCCGGCAGCCGAACTGCGTCTAGATCGTCGGGGCCTGCGCTACGCTAGCGTCCCCAGCTCTCCATGGCCTTGTAGTGATCGGATTCGGGCGGTAACTCGGCGAGCTCCATACGAACGCCGTTGAGATCGAACACGTTCGACAGAACTGCGCCCGTCGAGCTTTGGCGTACCTCTGCAACCTCGGCGCCCGCACGGCTGAACATAGCGGCGGCAGACTCGACGTCCTCGACGTGCAGACCGAAATGGCCCAGACCCACGGGCCGGCCTTCACCGGCCTGATTGAGCTCGACGAA
The DNA here is from genome assembly GCA_041623375.1 of Gammaproteobacteria bacterium. Taxonomy (GTDB): domain Bacteria; phylum Pseudomonadota; class Gammaproteobacteria; order Steroidobacterales; family Rariloculaceae; genus JAHEEM01. The sequence continues at coordinate 4,677 of JBFJXA010000030.1, forward strand.
CGAGTCGCGACTCACCTGCAAGTAAACGAGGCGCGTAACGCCGGCCTCATCGCGGGCACGAAAGGCTTCCTTGAAGCCGATCGTCTGCGTGTAGTAGGTCGCTGCGGCCTCGATGTCCGGCACGTTGATGCCGACATGATTCATGCGGACGATGCCGCGATTCTGGCTTTGGCCGACGGCCGTCTGGATGGCGAGCCCGACCAGGAGTCCCGCCGCGAAGATGAACGTTGTGCGCATAATGGTGCCCTCTCTTCAGTCTGTCAGGAAGTGATACATCGCAAGCACGTTCTCATGGACCCAGTCGTGGCCAACCCAGCGGCTGTACTCGTCCATCGTGATGCGCTGTTGCATTTGCTCGAGTGACTCCCCGGCAGCGATGCCGTCGGCGACAGCCGCGCGCAGGTCCTCGAAGTACTGACGCCACTCGGTGATCCCCTCGCGATTGCCGACGGGGCCGTGACCGGTGGCGACATACGTGAAATTTCGCGCGAGCTCTTCCGCTTCGGCGATCTTCTCCATCCATTCATCGAGCATGCCGAGCTCGTAGTCCATCTCACGATACGGGAAGCGGCCAAACGTCACGTAGTCGACGACGAACATGACGTCATCGTCGGGAAACGTGATGAGGCTCGAGTCGAAAGAATGATTCATCTCGCCGACCCATTGCAGATGGACGCGTTTTCCGTCGAGCCTGAGCTCGAGCTCATCCGTATAGGTGATATCGGGCGGGTGCACGAAGCTCAACGCACCGCGCATGATCTCCGCGCCGCTGAGAAGATCGTCCCGGTTCGCGTCGAATGCCGTAAAGCGCACGCGCTCGACGCCGCCCGCATTGGCCTCGTCGCGATCGACGAGATCGTTGCCGTCCAGGTCGAGTGCCGCGATCGGCGCTTCCTGACCGACGACGGCTGACAGCGGCGTATCTGCAGGCGGCATCTCGAGATAACCGAGCATGTTTGCATGGCCGACGAAGCGAGCCGTGTCCGAGAAGACGCTGCCGCCCGTCGCGTGGTCCCAGTGATGATGGCTGTAGACGACGTACCTGACGGGCACGTCGAAGCGTGCATCCAGCTCGTTCTTGAGCCAGATCGCGAAATCGGAGTTCAACGGATCGGCAAGGACGATTCCTTCGGACGTCACGAGAAACACGGTGCCGTGGAAGTTGCTCGTAGCCCGATAGACGCCGCCGTTGATGTGCGTGATCGTGTATTGCGGCTGTTGAGCCACCGTCGTCGCAGCAAGTGTAACGAGACTGAGAAATACAGCGTAAATTATTGTTTTTCTTATAAACGTCATCCAAGCGTCTCCGATAGACCTCGAGATTGTAAATCGACGTTACACCGAGCTGCGCGAAAATGACAGCCCCGCGCGGACTGGCGCAGGGGCCGAGAAGTGGCTAGTGCTTCAGTGCCGCGGCCGGCCTATCGGTAAAAGAGCTCGACGAGGCTCATCGGGACTGCAGGTAGGTAGGTCACGAGCATCAGGACCGCGAACAGCACGCCGACGAAGTAGACGTTGAACCGGCTCACATCCCAAATGTCGGCTTTGGCGACCGAGCAAGCGGTTACGAGCACGCTCGCGACCGGAGGCGTTTGCTGGCCGATACCGAGATTCAGCGTGACGATCAGGCCGAAGTGGATGGGATCGATGCCGACAGCATGGACGAGCGGCATGACGATGGGCACGACAAGGATGATCGCAGCAGCCGAATGCAGGAACAGGCCGACGGCGAGGAAAAACAGGTTTAGTAGGCCCAACACGGCCCAGCGATTGTCGGTCAGCTCGACGATGCCGGATGCGATCTGCTGCGGCACCTGCTGCTCGGTCAGGAACTCACTCAACAGTGCCGAGGTTGCAACGAGCAGCATGACGACGGCTGTCTGAACGCTGCCGTCGAGCATTGCCTCGCGCAGCCGCGTCCAGTCGAGCTCACGATAGATCACGCCGCCGACGAACATCGCAGCGAGCACAGCGAGTCCTGCGCCCTCAGTTGCCGTCACCCAACCCGTGAAGATGCCGCCGAGAATGACGATCGGTAGTGACAGCGCCCAGGCGGCCTCTTTGAACGTCGAGGCAACGCGGCGCAGCTGAAACGCATCCTCGACCGGAAAGTTGCGCTTTGTCGCGATCACATAGGAGACCGCCATCAGGAGTAGGCCGCCGATAATGCCCGGGATGATACCGGCGACGAAGAGCTCGACGACCGAGCTGCCGGACATGACCGCGTAGAGGATCATCGGAATCGACGGCGGGATAATCACGGCTAGCGTTGCCGAAGACGATGTCACGGCTGCGGCGAACGGTCCCGGGTACCCCTTGGCTTTCATCTGCGGGATCAAAATCGACCCGAGCGAGGCAACGTCCGCGACGGCCGAGCCTGATATTTCTGCGAAGAACATCGACGCGGCCGTCGTGACCATAGACAGGCCGCCGCGCACGAAACCGATGAGGGCCGACGCGAACGCGATGAGTCGCTGCGAGATGCCCGAGGCGTTCATGATTGCGCCGGCCAGAATGAACAGCGGTATCGCGATCAACGGGAAGCTCGTCGCACCGTTGTAGAGCACGAGCGCTGTGCTCGGCAGCGCGTCGACGCCCGACGTTGCCGCGATGGCAACAGCCGTGACGGCACCGAGCGCGATTGCGATCGGCACGTCGATCGCAATGAGCACGAGTAGGCCGATAAAGAGACCGAGCAACATCACCAGCCGGTCTCCTCGCGATCCATGAGCTGCGGCCAAATCTCGGTGACGCTCAAGAGCTCCGCAATGATGAAGAGCACGGCGCTGATCGGTATGACCGACTGCGTCAATCGCGCAGGCACGCTCGGCAGGCTCGTCAGATAGATGCCTTGCAGAATCTGCAGCACCTGCCACCCGGCCCAGGCGACGAGAATGAAGAAGCCCACGACGACGAGCTCGCGTGCGAACACGAGGAAGAGTCGCAGTCTCGGTTCGACGGACTGCACGAGCTTTGGAAAGCCAATGTGGGCGCGCTTGAGCGCCGCGAACGAAGCGCCATAGTAAGTGAGCCAGGCCAGCAGGATCGAGGCGATCTCGTCGTACCAGACGAGTGCCGCACCGGCTTTACGAAAGCCGACGCCGACGACGACCACGAGCGCGAGCGCCGCCATGAGCGTTAGCATGAGCGCCTCGAGCCCTGTCTCGAAGCGTCTGCGGAATGCGTCGATCATCATCGCTTCGTCACTTTCCCCGCGAGAATTCATGGGGTCAGACCCCGTTGGTGTAGCGCGGACTTATGGGGTCAGACCCCACAGGATCCCCGAGTATTCAGGCTTTTTCGGCTGCCTTGCTTAGGAATTGGGATCTGGCCCAGAAATTGGGGTCTGACCCCAATTTCGATCGGCGGGGTCAGACCCCGTCGACCCCCTATGGGGTCAGACCCTTGATAATTCGTTATTCGTCGGCGAGGCGCAGCGCATGATCCAGCAAAGCGCGTGCGCCATCGACGGATGCCGCGAACTCATCGTAGACTGCGTTGCTCGCCTCCGTGAAGCTATCGTAGGTCGGTTCGTTGATCGCGACGCCCGCCGCGCTGATCTGCGCGAGGAACTCCGCGTCCATACGCGCGGCCGTTGCGTAGACGAAAGCCTGCAGCTCGCGTGCAGTTTCAGACAGTATCGCGCGCACGTCCTCGGGCAGGCGATTCCAGCTATTGAGCCCGACGGTCACATAGGCAGGCGTGTAGACGTGTTGCGTCAGCGACAAAAACGACTGCACTTCGTGCAGGCGCGAGGCGACGATCTGCGTGAGCGGGTTTTCCTGGCCGTCCATGACGCCGGTTTGCAGCGCAACGAACAGCTCCGAGAAGGCCATCGGCGTCGGGTTCGCACCGAAGGCCTGAAATAGTCGAACGCGCCAGATGCCTCGCGGTGTACGCAGCTTGATTCCACGAAGATCTGCCGGCGTATCGATGGGTCGGACGTTGTTCGTCACGTGACGAAAGCCGTTCTCCCAGACGGCGAGCACGCCGTAGCCGCGCGCGTTCATGAGCGGCGCGAGCTGCGGCCAGAAGATCTCGGCCTCGACGCGCTGCATGTGCTCACGGTCGCGTATGAGATAAGGCATCTCGAAGAGCCCGAACTCAGGAATCGTCGAGGACAGTATCGAGGAGGGCAGTGCAAAGTCGACGGATCCGAGCAGGAGCTTCTGCAGCAGAACCTCGTCGGTGCCGAGCTGGCTCGATCCGTAAACGACGACGGTCGCGCGATCGCCGAGGCGCTCGTTGGCGCGCCGCGCGAACTCCTCGGCGGATGCGGCAAACAGCGAACCCGGTGCGCTGACGTGACCGAAGACAAGCTCGATAGGACCGTCCGGCGCATTGCCCCCGCCGCAGCCCGTCAGCAGCAGTGCGGCTGCGATGAGAAACGAGGCATGCGGTCGTAGTTTCACGAACGTCGCTTCTAACGCGCGAGTGGATCCGGACGTAGCTGGAATTTGACGGCTTTGCTCGTAGCGCCCCTGCCGCCCTCGATGTGCCATGGCGCGTGGATCGCATAGTTCGCCCAGAGCCCGCGACCCTTCCAGCCGGCGTTGGGATCGTCGATGCGCCCGTCCACGCCGCGCGTGGAGAAGCCCATCGGGTAAGGGACGCGCATGACGACAAACTCGCCATCAGGCGGCAGCACGAGCAGTGAATCCGAGCCCGTGCCCGTCGCGATCGGCACGTTCGGGCCGAGTCCGAGCGCGTCGAATTGATCGACCCAGTTGTAATACAGCATGTCCGCGCTGCCCGACACCGTGATGCCTTTGAAATGCGGGCCCGGGACCTCGTGCAGCGTCCAACCTTGCGGGCAGTGCTGCCCCGTGGCCGTGGGTCCGTTGAGAACCTCGCATTTGCGCCGATCGAAGCTCGCGAAGTGCCCGCTACCGGCCAGCGCAGTCCAGATGACGCCGTCACGGTCGATGTCGATGCCGCGGGGCGTGAAGCCGTCGATCGGCGAGGCCGGGTTGTCGAACGGCGGCTCGTAGACTTCGGCCAGACACGTCATCGGTGGGTTGGGTCCCGGATCGAGCCGGATGATCGCACCCGGCACGTTGTAGCCTTGCGCGACCCACACGGAGCCGTCGACGGGATTCGGGATGATGCCGTAGCTGCCGCCCGCGATGCGCTTGTCCCGGCTCGGATCGATCGGGTCGTCCGGCTCGACGTAGGCATCCTGCCGGCCGTTGCCGTTGGTATCGAGAATGTAGGGGCACCAGCCCTGCGAGCGCTGCGCGTCGCCGGTCTCATCGAAAAGCCGCATGTTGAGCCAGCCGACGACCGGGCTGCCCGGATTGCTCGTCCAGATCGTGTTGTCGTCATCTTCGGCGATCTGCAGGTGATGCGTGCCGAAGCACGTGTCGATGAGCGTGAACTCCTGGGTTTTCGGATCGTAGACGGAGAGGTGGCGACGGCTGCTGTCGATGGGAAACAGCTGCGCAGACGCGTGGTCGGATCCCTCGCGGCAGAATTCGGGCGTCCGCGGCGCACGTATCGTGTGCGTGAGCCACACGCGTCCGAGGTGATCCATCATCGGATTGTGCAGGCTGGCCTTTCCCGACCAGACGATCTCGTCCCCGTTGTGGGGCGAGGGCTGGAATACGATCTGCGGATTCATGAACGGTGTGTCCGGGTCGCGGACCGGCGCCGCGATTCGCGTAAGCGTGTTGCGCACGGGATCGAGAATGTTCAGGTCCGGCGTGCTGAACTCCTCGACGCCGTAAACGAGGCCGTTCGGATTCAGCGTCGGATTTCGCTTGTCGGTCGAGATCGTGTCGTGAACGAAGCCTTTGCGGTCCGACCAGTCCCACTGAGTGATGACGACGTTGCGCTCGATGCCCTGCGGCCGAGGCGGCGCCGATGGCACTTCGCCGGCCACGATTCGATCAGTCCAGTCCGCGTACATCTCCAATGCCCGTTGGCGACCGAAGCGAGACATCGCAGCGGTCATGCTGGCGCCCGATTGACCGGACTGCACGCGCCGGTCCCACGCGGCCACGCTGGACTCGAACGTGCCGAGGCTTTGCGGAATCTCGCGCGTCGCCTTGTTGCCTAGCTGGTGGCAAACCGTGCAGCCACCCGCAATCGCGCCCGACTTCATCTGTCCGATCCAATGGAGCTGGCTTTCGAGGCCGATCGCTATACCGTTGCCGCCGGGGCCGGTACCCGGAAAGTCACTCTCGGGCGGTACCTCGAGCAGTGAGTACCAGTAGCTGGACGGGTAGTACTGCGCCGCATCCTGCGGCGTCGGCGCCGGTACGGCCGTGAGATTCAGGCGTTCGCCTGGCTCGGCCTGTATCTTCGGTGAGTCGACCAACCCGTAGCCGCGCACCCAGACGTCGTAGCTGGCCGCGGGCAGATCCGGAACGAGATAGCGGCCCGCCTCGTCCGCGACAACGATTTTCCGATAGCCCGTCGGCAAATCGGCGGTCTCGGCGATGACCCAGACGCCCGCCTCGGGCCCATTGGCACTGCGGACCGTCCCACCGATATCGTCAGCATCGAGAACGACCGACCCGGAAACGGTCTGGCTCGCGCTCGTGCCGGACAGCGACAAGCCGGCGAGTGCGGTAAGAATTACGAGGATTTCCTGTTGACTCGATCTCTTGGACATGTGTTCGCTCACCGTTCCCCCAACCCCTGGGATTCTACACGTGTCGAAGAAATGCCCGGACGAAAAAATTCAGTATGATGCGCGGCTGCAGCTTCAAGGAGAACGAGCTGGCCTCCTTAATCGTATATGGCGTTACGTTTCTCGCGATCGTGTTCTGGGGTGCGACGCCCGTCGCCACGAAGTTTGCCGTATCGTCCATCGATGCCGTGACGACCGGCGTCCTTCGATCGATCATCGCAGGCCCGATAGCCATCGTGCTCGCGCTGGCGCTGAAACTGCCGCTGCCGTCGACGCGCCGCGATCGGATTCTGTTGGCGGTCTCAGGGATCACGAGCTTCGCCATATGGCCGACGCTTCTGAGCACGGGCATCGGCCTCACCACGGCGACCCACGCAGGACTGATTCTCGCACTGATTCCGATCGTCACGGGCCTGTTCGCATCGCTCGTTAGCGCCAGCTGGCCGCGTTTGCGCTGGTGGCTGGGATCGTCGATTGCCGTGATCGGCACGTTCGTGCTGATCGTCAATACGGCGCGGGAGACAGGCAGTCAGGCGTCGATTCTCGGAGATTCGATTATTTTTCTCGGCATCATCTCGTGCGCCATCGGGTACATAACAGGCGCGAAGATCACGCCGATCATCGGAACGTGGGCGACGACGTTCTGGGGCATCGTGTTGTCTGCCGTACTGCTCGTGCCCGTCGCCGTCGGCCTGCTCGAGCGCACCGAGTGGGCCAGCGTCGACAACGTCAGTTGGGGCGCGATGCTTTATCTCGCTTTTTTCGGCACGATCGGCGGGTACGTCGCGTGGTTCTGGGCGCTGGATCGCGGCGGCGTTACGCGTATTGCATCCTGGCAGCTCGCACAACCCGTCATCACGCTCGGTCTTGCGGCCTATCTGCTCAGCGAGCGGATAACGCTGCCGCTGATTCTCGTTGCGGTCTCGATCGTTGCGGGCACTGCCTGGGCGCAGCTACCAGAGCGCAGTCGGTGATCGGCTGCTACTCGCGACCGACCTCGAACCTGCCGATTCCCTCGGACTTCCCCTGGTAGCGACCGGTCGTCAACCATTCGACGGCAGCGTCCTGCATGCGCTTGTAGTGAAAGCGCTCCCAGAATGCATAGTGGGTTGCGCATTCCATATTGATCAGATACCGGGCGTGTGCGCCGGTCAGATCGGAGTAGAGCGGCTGCGCGGCCTCGAAGATGAAGTCCTGCTCGCCGACGAGAATGAGCGTCGGCGCTCGTACGCGCGCGGCGAACTCGCGATTCCAGCCCCAGGCCGGAGAATTGCTGACGCGCATGACGCCGTCCGCCGGTCCCCAGGTCGCGCCGAGCCTATCGACAGCCATGATCGTGTCCCACACGATCGGCTCGACGCCGGGCTCGACCTGTGCATCACAGGCCACGCCCGCGTGCCATCGATCCCGCGTATACATCTCGCGCGTCATGAGCCGCATTGGATGGCCGGGCTCCGGCAGCCGACGCGGCGCATTCGCCGGGGCCTCGGGCGTATACGCCGGTGCGAGCAACACGAGCTTGTCGACTTTCTCGGGGTGCCTCGCGGCATAACCGGCCGTCCGAGGCCCGCCGCGTGACCAGCCGACGAGGCTCACGCGCTCGACGCCTCTGAGCGTCCGGATGTAATCGACAACGGTATCGATCTCATCCCAATCCGACTGACTGTTCGTCAACGTGTACCCGTAACTCGGCTCACAAGGCGCCGATAGTGGATTGGGCATGACGATCGCCTGATCTTGCGGACTGAGATTGCAGGGATCGTCCATGGCGGGTCGCGCCGACCAGCCGAAGCCACTGTGCTCCATGGCGAACGCGTCGAATCCGGCTTCGGCCAGTCGCGTCATCCAGCTGTAATCCTTATGCGGCAGGTCGAACACGGGAATGGACGACGCCAGCGAGCCGTGCACGAAAAGGACGGCGCTTGCGGAGCTCGGTCGGCCGCTCAGTAATTCCTTCTGCAGCTGCGCCGAGAGCTTTTCTCTGACGAACAGTCCGACTGTCTCGCCTGCGTTCGCCGGAACCGTGGATACGTGAGCGACGTACCGATCGATCGTGACTGCCGATTGCTGTCCCAGCGCAGGCAGCGCGGCGACGAGGCCTAAACCGAGCATCATGGTCCGCGCCATGCCCGTCAGCGTTCTTGATGCGTCCATATCTCTCCCCTCACTCTCCGTGACTCGAGCGCGGATAGCCACGCGTCTCGTGACCCTCTCAGTCCAATCTGAACATGCTCGAGACTTCCGGGTCACAGTCATAGCCGTAACGCTGCAATTGCGGCGCGTAAACCCATTCTACGCGTGCCTGGAGCGGCTCGGCCAAGAATTCAGGATCCTCGACGAACAGGTCGAGCATGATCCGCGTGCCATCTTCGCTCAGCGTGAACCGCTCGATGACGTGCCGCTGCGCCCCTGAAGGTATGCCGGGACCGTTGCCGATACGATGATCCGCGAACTGCCGAGAATCGACGACGAGCGTATCGCCCTCCCATCTGCCGATCGAATGCCCCTGCAGTGTACGTTCTGCGTTCTCGGGATGTTCACGGCCATCCATGTAGACGATTCTTCGCACGCCGAAGTATTCACCGTGCAGAATCACGACGTCGTCTCCGACGTCGATCTCGTTGATATACAGCTCACTATTGAATACCCACGGCGCCGGATGGGCGATGCATTGGGCGACGGGGCTGTCACTGTAGTAGTCGAACGATTCCTTCGCGGCGGCACCTTTCTCTGTGAGTGCAACGCTGTCAACTCGCCGATGAAAGTCTGCGACCGTGGCGGCATCCGGTTTCCATATGCCCGACAAGCCCGCGGCTCTCGCATTGCTTTGCGAGCTCAACGGGGCAGCGGTCAGTATGGTTCCGTCCTCTCGTTGCAGCGCGAGCAACAATGCGTAGTTTCGGCTCGTGCCACGCTCGGGATGGCCACGCACCAGGATCCGGTCTCCGGGTTGCAGGGAGTCGGCGCTCCAGCCGCGCCGCGACAGAATCGGCGTAGAGCTCGTCTCGACCCGCCATTCGACCGGCCTGCCATTGTCTTGCGTCGTCGCGACGAGCACGTAGACATGCGGGTTTTTCCAGTCGAATCCGGTCACGATACCCTCGAACGCGGCAATCGTCGTCTTATCGAAGCCGGCCTCGCTATGGTGTGCCGAGACCGATGCCACAACTGTGCACGACAGCACGACGGCAAGCGGGCGTCGCACCGTGCCTGTCCTTACTGGTTTCATGGCTGAGGTAGGAAGCGCGTTGTCGTTTGTGGGTCGCAGTCGTATGGATCGATTCGTACCTCGGGAGAATAGATCAGATCCCTGCGATGGACCAACGGTTCTGCGAGATACTCGGGATCCTCGAGCGTGAACTCGACTGCGATCCGGGTGCCGTCGTCGCTGAGACGGTAGCGCTCGATAACGTGTTTGAGCGCGCCTGAAGGGACGCCGTTCTGATAGGGCGCCCGATGATCCGCAAAGTGAGTCGTGTCTACGACGAGCATGCCGTTCTCCCACCGGCCGATCGAGTGACCGCTGAGCGTGCGTGTGCCGCCGACGGGATGCTCTCGCCCGTCCATATAAACGGTTCGCACCTCGTCGAAAAACTCGCTCCGAATCGTGATGATCTCTTCGTCGTCATGAAACTCGATCTGAATGGGATATAGATGGCTCGTGTAAATCGTAAACGGCGTCGGCATGCCGATACATCGTGTAGCCGGGTTCTGGTCCGAGCGTTCGTCATAGGCAGCTTGTGCCGCTGCGCCTCGCTCGGTCGGTCTGAGCTCAGCCGTGAAGAAGCCGGCGAGCCCGCCCGGGTAGCTCGCCAGCGTCGAGCGGTCCGTCATCCAGATGCCCTCCAGACTCGTCGCGCTCGCATCGATCTGCGGCGTGTCGTAGGCCATAGGCAGGGCCACGCCACCGGCCTTCTCGATCGAGACGAGCAATGCATAGCGACGGCCGTCTCGCGCCGGATGTGCTTGCACGGAGACGCGGTCGCCGCTCGCAAGCGATTCGGCAGTCCAGCCGCGGCGCGCGCGGATGTTGGTCGAATCGGTCTGGACGGTCCACTCCGCCTCCTCACCGCTCTCGCCGACGACCGCGACGGTGAAGTAAACGTGAGGATTCTGCCAGACGTACCGCGTGACAGTGCCTTCGAGCGCGACTAGGGAGTCGCTATCCGTGCTCGCGTTGCTGTGATGACTCAGCGCAGGGGCGGCCGAGCAGACCATTGCCGGAAGAGTCAGCAACGCGTGAGGCAGTCGCCGCCTCGAGCGCGTGCGTGCGAGGCCGAGTCTATACATTCTTTCGCTTCAACCGGGTCAGGAAAATTGTACCTCAACGGTCAGCAACATGTGGCTGGCGGACCGCAAGGTGGTGCTATCCCTTGCGCGGGCCTTGCATGCCGAAGTGCAGATTTTCGGCAGCCCGCCCGCATGCCTTGAAGGCTAAGTCAGTACTACGAGCTTACCTTTGGCGCGATTGGCCTCCATATAGCGATGCGCCTCGACGATCTCGTCGAGCTCGAAGGTTCTATCGAGTCCTAGCGGTACCTTACCGGTAGCGACGTCATCGACATAGCGCTGCAGTTCCGCGGCTGTCACGTCCTCGGCGCCACCGCTGTAAGACGTGAGGAACACGCCATTGGGGATATCGACCAGGGGCTCGAACGCATTCCATACCCACTCGCCGCCGAGAATACCAGTCATGCAGACGCGGCCTCCAGGGGCGGCGCAACGCAAAGAGTCGGCGAGCGTAGTCGTCCCGATAAGATCCAACACGCCGTCGGCCCCGCTCCCCAGCGCGCTGAAAATCTGATCGACGAGCGACCGACCATCGTCGAGGATCACGTGGTCGACCCCGGCGCGCTCGAGGACATCAGTCTTGCGGGGATCACGAGTCGTGGCTGCAACGGTGACGCCATCTCGCTTTGCGAGTGTAGCGACGGCCAACCCGATCGACGAAGTGCCGCCACGAATCAGGATCGACTCGCCTTTCTCAACCCTCAGCCCAGTGCGAATGGACCCTTGAGCGGTCTGGAACATCTCGGGGAGCGCGCCGAAGACTTCCCATGGTAGATCCGTCTCGATCGGAAAAACGGAACGTTGCGGAACGCGCGTGAACTCGGCATAGCTGCCGTCGAAGCTACGCCCCATGCCGCCCATCATCGCCGCAACCTTCTGGCCTTTTTGGAGCGACGTCTGCGGCGCTGCGACGACCTCTCCCACGCACTCGATCCCAATTATTCGCGGAAACTGTACGGCATCACCGCTGTGCCCCTGGCGGGTAAACAACTCGGCACGATTCAATCCAAACGCCCGAACTCGAATAGTCACCTCCCCGGGAATCGAGCTCGGAACTTGGCGTTCCACGACTTCGAGAGCGTCAGCGCCCCCGGGGGAGAATACGACGGCTGCTTTCATCGTCTCTGGCAAGTTCTCGAGCATAGTCGCGTTACGTCTTGCGGTCTGAGCCTCGTCTCAGCGTAGGCTTTCCGGCGATCGTTCCGGCTCCGGTATCGTGGACACCCGGACAAGACCTGCGGCACAGGCTATTGAGAGGTCGGGTGACCGAGAACGAGCAATATAAACCGTACAGGCGTTGGTTCAAGGGATTGGCCGCTGCCCGACATCGTGTGAAACTGCTATATGATCGAGGGCTGAACGATCTGCAGGCAAATGTGCTTCGAAGTGAAGGTAGGGGATCATGCTTAAAAAACCGATCGTAATTTGCACGATAGCCGCAGGGCTCGGCGTGATCGGCCTCGGCTCAGCGCAGGCGCCGGTCCCCGGCATCACGACCCCGGAAGCGAACCTCGTGCGAATCGGCGAAGCGGAGCTCAATAAAATCGCTGACGGAAGAGTCATACATCGCGTTAACGGAACGACCGTCGGCCTCATGACGGTGCAGTGGCCGAAAGGCGTGATGGCCGAGCGACACAATCACGCCGTAGAGCTGATCGTTACGGTCGCCAGCGGGCGACTTAAGGTGTTCAGCGGGGGTAAGGAGTTCATTCTCGAGCCCGGCGACGTCGTCGCATTCCCGGCATGGGTCGATCACGGTTTCGAGGCCCTTGAGGATACCGTCACC
>JBFJXA010000031.1:0-16423 GCA_041623375.1 Gammaproteobacteria bacterium
GCGATCTTCGAGGGGCCGCACGCTCTGTTGCCCCTCGACAAGGCGCGTCACGTGGGCGAGGGCATCGCGATGGTCGTTGCCGAGTCATATCGCCAGGCACTCGATGCGGCCGAGAACGTGCGCGTCGACTACGAGCCGCTGCCGTGGGTCGCCGAGAGCGCTGCCGCCGTGCGTGACGGCGCGCCGGTCGTCTGGGACGAGGTACCGGACAACATCTGTGTCGATACGGTCTTCGGCGACTCGGCTGCGACAGAGAAAGCTTTCGCGAGCGCGGCGCATGTCGTGGAAATGGAGTTCCCGATTCAGCGTGTCACGGCGACGCCGCTCGAGCCACGCGCCGCGCTCGGTCAATACGACGCCTCGAGCGGCCGATATACGCTCAATGCCGGCAGCAACGGTGCCGTGACGCACAAGCGGCAGATCGCCGGCGCGTTGAACGAGGATCCCGAGAATATTCGCGTCCTGTGTTTCGACGTCGGCGGCAACTTCGGCACCAAGAACCGCGTTTACGTCGAGTTCGGCCTCGTGCTCTGGGCGGCCAAGAAGATCGGCCGGCCCGTGAAATTTCTCGCGACGCGCTCGGAATCGTTCCTGACCGATTATCAGGGACGCGATCTGTTGACGAAAGTTGCGCTCGCGCTCGATGAGGAGGGGACGTTTCTCGCGTATCGCGCGTCGAATCTCAGCAACGTCGGTGCGCGCATCGTGTCGCTCTCGCCGCTCGGCAAGGGCGCGCCGCTCGTCGCGGGCAGCTACCGCATACCCGTCGCCGAGGTGCGCGCCCGGGCAGCGTTTACGACGACGACGCCGACACAGGCGTATCGAAGCTCCGGGCGTCCCGAGGTCATACACGCGCTCGAGCGCATCATCGACACGGCCGCGCACAGGCTCGGCTTCGATCCGATCGAGCTGCGCCGAAAAAACCTCATCTCGAGCCCGGAGATGCCGTACACGAATGCGTTCGGAATTACGTACGACAGCGGTGATTACGTCAAGAGCATGGATATCGCACTGCGACTCGCGGATTGGGACGGCTTCGACGCGCGCGCAGCAGCCGCACGAGAGCGGGGCTTGAGGCTCGGCCGTGGTTTCGCGAATTACATCGAATCGTCGATCGGCGCACCGCGCGAGCGCGTCGACATGACGATCTCGCCACATGGACGCGTCGAGGTCGTCGTCGGCACGCAGCCGACGGGCCAGGGCCACGAGACGAGCTTCGCACAGGTCACGGCCGATCTGCTCGGTGTCGATGCGAGTGTCGTCGACATCGTTTACGGCGATACCGACATCGTGGCCGAAGGCGGCGGCTCGCACTCCGGGCGCTCGATGCGTCATGCGAGCACGGCTATCTACGGTGCGATCAAAAAGCTCGAGGTGCAGGCTGTCGCGCTCGCTGCCGAGGCTTGGGGCGTCGAGCCGTCCGCGGTCGGTTACGACGACGGTCAGATCGCAGAGCAGGGCGGGCCGCGGCGGTTGGACTGGTTCGCGCTCGCGGCGCTGGTCGCAGAGGGCGCAACTGAGCCCAACGGTGACGGCAAGAAGGCGGGCTTGAGAATTACGCACTCACATGAAATGCACACGCCGGTTTTTCCGAACGGTTGCGCGGTTTGCGAGGTCGAGGTCGATACGGAGACGGGATTCGTGCGCCTGACGAAATACGTCGCCGTCGACGACGTCGGCCGCGTCATCAATCCGCTCATCGTCGACGGTCAAACGCATGGCTCGATCGCGACCGGGGTCGGGCAGGCGCTCTGGGAGCACTGTGTCATCGATTCCGACTCGGGGCAGCCGCTGACCGGCTCGTTCATGGATTACGGAATCCCGCATGCGGACGAGCTGCCATCCTTCGTCACGGCGTTCAACGAGGTGCCGTCGCCGACGAACCCGCTCGGCGTCAAATCCGGGGGCGAGGGGCCGACGACGGCTGCGCTGGCCGTCGTCATCAACGCGATCGTCGATGCGTTACGTAACCTCGGCGTCGAAGACATTCGCATGCCGGCGACGCCGTTCCAGGTCTGGCAAGCGATTCGCGATGCGCAACGGTAAGCGCCGGTGAACCTCAAGCTCATCGCATTTCCGGGCGCGCCGAATTTACCCATCTTCGCGGCGCTCGAGCATGGTTTCTTCGATGAGGTCGGGCTCGCGCTCGACTTCGAGACGACGCCGAGCTCAAAGCAGCAGATCGAGCGGCTCGTCGCCGGCAAGTACGACATTGCGGCGACGGCGTTCGACAACGTCGTCGCATATCGAGAGGGTCAGGGCGCCGTCCAGCTGCCTACCGAGCCCGATCTCTTCGTTTTCATGGGTGCGACCCGAATCGAGCTTTCGCTCATCGTCGCACCCGAGATTCGCGAGTTCGCCGACCTGCGCGGCAAGCCGCTTGCGCTCGACGCGCTCGCAACGGGTTTCGCGTTCGTGCTGTATCACATGCTCGAGCGGGCCGGTCTCGCGCTCGAGGATTGCGAGCTCGTGCCTGTCGGTGCGACGCCGCAGCGCTGGGAAGCCGTACGCGACGGCACGGCTGCCGGAACGTTGACGATCGAGCCGTTCACGAGCGTCGCGCAAGCACAGGGCTTTCACGTCTTGCAGTCGAGCGCAGCGTGCCTGCCGAACTATCAGGGCGGCATTTTTGCGGCGAGCCACGCGTGGGCGGCGTCACACGACGCGGAGCTTGCCGCATTCATGCGCGGCTATCTCGCGGGCCTGGCCTGGACGCTCGATCCTGCAAACTACGATGCCGCCGTCGCTTTGTTGCTCGAACGCATGCCGGCGATCAAGCCGCAAGTCGCGCCGGCGGTCATGGCCAAGCTCCTCGATCCCGCCACGGGCCTGACGCCGGGCGGTGCAGTCGACGAGGAAGGCATGCGCACCGTGCTCGCGCTGCGCAGCCGCTATGCAAAACCGAGAAAGGCGCTCCTGTCCGTCGAGCCCTATCTCGACCTCACGCAATACGCCAGCGTAGCGAGCGCGCCGCGGAGCTGACGGCCGCCGGGCCGCTGGAATTCGCGTCTCGCAGGCTCTAATCTGGCTCGACCGAGAGGCACCGCACGACAGAAGGGGAACGCCATGAGCTCGAAGCGTAAATCCGACGGCCTGAACCGGCGCGATTTCATTGCGGGTGCAACGGGAGCGGGACTCGCGGCGACGAGCCTGACGAAGCCCGAGGAAGGTCTGGCACAGCAAGCCGACGAGGCGCTCGTCTCCGCCGTGCCACCGAGTGCGAGCGCCATGGCCATGGAGGGCGACCTTCCCGCCGGCTATCGCGCCGAGGAGGCCGCCGAGTATTTCGTCGAGCGTCCGGGCTCGGACTTCATGGTCGACGTCATCAAGAGCCTGAATCTCGAGTACATCACGACGAACCCGGGCTCGAGCTTTCGCGGCATTCACGAATCGATCGTCAACTACGGCGGCAACAGCCAGCCCGAGCTCTTGACCTGTCCGCACGAGGAGCAGGCCGTCGCCATCGCGCACGGCTTTGCGAAGGTTTCCGGCAAGCCGATCGGTGTTCTCTGTCACGGCACGGTCGGACTGCAGCATGCGGCCATGGCCGTCTACAACGCATGGTGCGATCGCGTGCCCATGGTCATCCTAGGCGGCAACCACCTCGACGTCACTCATCGGCGCACGGGCGCGGAATGGTCGCATTCGGCGCAGGATGCCGCACGCGTTCTGCGCGACTACATCAAGTGGGACGACACGCCGATGTCGTTGCAGCATTACTCCGAGTCGATGGCGCGTGCGTACAAAATAGCGACGACGCCGCCGATGGGTCCGGTCGCGGTCATGCTCGACGGCCACCTGCAGGAGCAAGGCATGACGGGCACGTCACCGACGATCGCACGCATGGCGCCGACGCGCCCGCCGCGCGGCGATGCCGGTGCGGTCGCCGAGGCCGCGCGTTGGCTCGTCGAGGCCGAATCGCCCGTCATCGTCGCCGATCTCATGGCGCACGACCAACGAGGCGTCGAGGATCTCGTCGCGCTCGCCGAGGCGCTGCAGGCGCCCGTCGTCAATCAGTTCGGCCGCATGAATTTCCCGAACACGCATTATTTATCGCAGGGCACGGGGATCGTGTCGCAGGCCGACGTCATTCTCGGCCTCGAGCTCTTCGATACCTGGGGCATCGTCAACCAGCTGCGCGACCGCGTGCACAAGGATGTCGTGCGCCGGGCGCGGCCCGATGCCCGTGTCATCGACATTGGTGTCAAAGACCTGTTCATGCGGTCGAACTACCAGAGCTTTCAGCGCTTCAATCCGTCGGACCTGTCGATTGCCGGGGATGCGCAGGCGACCCTGCCTTCGTTGCTCGAAGAGGTCGAGCGGCAGCTCACGCGATCGCGCCGCGCCGGCAACGCCGACCGCGAACGCCGCTGGCGTGACGCGCATGCGCGGACGCGGCGCAGTTGGATCGATGCGGCGCGCTATGCCTGGGATGCCAAGCCGATCAGCACGGGACGGCTTTATGCGGAGCTCTTTCAGCTCATCAAGGATCGCGACTGGGCGCTGGTCTCCGACGACAATCGGCAGACGCGCTGGGCACGCAAATTATGGCCGCTCGAGCGGACGTACCAGTGGCTCGGACGTTCCGGCGGATCCGGTCTCGGCTACGGCGCACCTGCGAGCGTCGGTGGCGCGCTCGCGCATCGCGGTACCGGGAGGCTGCCGGTCGCGATTCAGACAGACGGCGATTTCCTTTACGTGCCGGGCGTCTTCTGGACGGCCGCGCATCATCAGATCCCGTTGCTGTCAATCGTGCACAACAATCGCGGCTATCACCAGGAGTTCATGCATCTGCAACGCATGGCGGCACGCCGCCAGCGCGGCGCCGACGGCAGCTCGCACGTCGGCAACGAGCTCAACCATCCGGCGCCCGATCTTGCGATGATCACGCGCGGCATGGGCGTGTGGTCGGAAGGGCCGATCACCGAGCCCGGCGAGCTGCGTGGCGCCATTCAGCGCGCGCTCGACGTCGTCGATCAGGGCGAGCCCGCGCTCATCGACGTCGTCAGCCAGCCGCGTTGAAGATCGGACGATGAAAACTACGCTTCCCAGTTTGGTCGCAGTCGCGAGTCTGATAACGGTCCCGTTGTTGTCTGCCCAGGACCATGGCGACGTGGCGACTGGCCAGCAGCTATTCAACGATTTCCAGTGCTGGCAGTGCCACGGCTACGAGGGGCAGGGCGGTGCAGCGCCGCGGATCGCACCGACGGCATACCCGTTCGAGGCGTTCGAGCGGCTCGTCAGGCATACGAACATCATGCCGGCTTATTCGCCGAACGTGCTCAGCGACGCGCAGCTCAGGCAGATCTATGCGTTCGTCCAGTCGCGGCCGGAGCCGCCGGCGGTCGAGGATATTCCGGCCTTGCGCGACTATTGATCCGTGCGATCGCGTTGACGTGAGAACTGCTGCAGAGAAACGCGCCGCGCTCGCAGAGGCGGTTCGCGACGGCACGTTCGTAATCGCGCCGGGCGTCTTCGAAATGATCTCGGCCAGGTTGGCCGATCAACTCGAGTTTCCGGCGCTCTATCTGACCGGTTACGGTATCGCCGCTTCGCATCTCGGTTTGCCCGATGCGGGGCTCGTGAGTTTCTCCGACGTGCTCGAGCGTGCGCGTGTGATCGCTACGGGCACGGGCACGCCACTCATCGTCGATGCCGATACGGGATTCGGCGGGCTGCTCAACGTGCGCCAGGCCGTGCAGGGTTTCGAGGCGGCCGGTTGCGCGGCCGTGCAGATCGAGGATCAGGAGACGCCGAAACGTTGCGGTCTCACGCACGGCTGCCGGGTGATCGCAGCCGACGACATGGTCAAGAAAATCGAAGTCGCGCTCGATGCGCGTACGGATCCAAATCTTCTGATCATTGCGCGCACCGACGCGCACAGCCAGCTCGGGCTCGAGGCTGCCGTCGAGCGCGGCGAACGCTACGCGCAGTCCGGTGCCGACGTCGTTTTCGTACAGGGCATTCAAACCGAGGACGAGCTCGGGGGTGCTGCGGCGAAAATCGCTAAACCGCTCTTGCTCAATGTCACGAAACCCGAAGGGCTCGGCAGTGTTGCGCCTGAGCGGCTCGCGGCGCTCGGCTGCCGTATCGCAATTTATCCGGGTCTCGCGATGCTCGCCGCGACGGCTGCGATGAGCGAGGCGTACGAGTCGTTACGGCAGGAGGGTTCTCTGAAATCTCTGACGACGCGACTCCACGACCGCGAGGCCATGCACCGGCTCATGGGGTTCGAGGACGTCTGGGATTTCGAAAAACGCTGGCTCGACGACGCCTGACTTCAGCGGGGCACGTACTGGCTCGAGACGTCCGGATCGCAATTGAACTCGAAGAACTCGAGCTCCGGGCGATAGACCCACTCGACGATTCCCGTAAACGGCTCGGCGAGAAACTCCGGATCCTCGAGCGTGAACTCGACGTCGATGCGCCTGCCGTCGTCGCGGAGCGTGTAGCGCTCGACGACGTGTTTCTGCGATCCCGACGGCACGCCCGTCTGATACGGTGAGCGGTGATCGGCGAAGTGTGTCGTATCGACGACGAGCGTGCCGCCTTCCCAGCGGCCGATCGAATGACCCTGGATCGTGCGCTCGCCGTTCTCGGGATGGCCGCGCCCATCCATGTAGATCGTGCGCTCGACATCGAACCATTCGTTGCGAATCGTGACGATATCCTCGCCGAGCTCGATCTGACTGAGCCAGAAACCTGAGCCGAGGATGATCGCGGGCGTCGGGTAGGGAATGCAGCTTGCGGCCGGGTGCTCGGTATTGACGTCGAACGCTTGCTGCGCCGCGCGGCCGGCCGGTGTCAGGGGTATCGACCGAAACCCCTGCGACAGGTCTTCGAGATTTTCGAGGTTGCCTTTCCACGTTCCTGCGAGGCTCGTTGCTGCAGCGGTGGCTTCGGAGTTCGTGACTTGCTGTTGTAGAACGGAACCGTCTGCCTTCTCGAGACTCAGCAGCAGTGCGTAGGTGCGTCCGGGCTCGCGTGCCGGATGGCCGCGCACCGTGACGCGCTCGCCGGGCTGCAGGGAGTCACGGTGCCAGCCGCTGCGCTCGAGCACGGGAATGCCGCCGGTTTCGACCTCCCATTCCACCGTGCCGCCGGCGTCGGCGGGCGTTTCTACCCGGACGTAGACGTGCGGGTTGCGCCAGGCCACTTCGGTTACGGTGCCCTGAAATGCAACGACGGTGTCGACGTCAAACCCGGCTTCGCTGTGATGCGCGAGGCTCGTTTGTGAAACAACAATGGCGATCAAGGGGGTTAGCGCAGCAGCACGATTCAAGCGTAGTCTCCGTAATGATGACTGACCGGGAGTCGATCGCAGACTATAGCCAGCGCGCAGGACGTTTTCACGCGTGTTTGCGCTGCCAATATCGTTAGAATAGCCGTAGCAGCCGGAGCCCGTGGACGTTCGCGCCCGCTCGAGATCTCCGGGGAGGCGCCTAAATGAGGATTCGGGACGGCTTGAAGCGATTTCGGGCATCGATGTGCATCGGCGCGTCGCTCTCGCCGCTGACGGCAGCGGGACAGCAGTCCTTCGACCTGTTCGATCAGCCGCCGCAATCGCTCGGCGAGGGATGGCTCGCGTTCACGGACCTCGCGTTCCTGACGAACATGGTGCTGACGCTCGTGCTCGCCGCCGTCCTCGGCGCCGTGCTCGCCTACCACCCTCGACATCGCCGAACGGCCGACACGGTCGAGGAGATCGAAGCGCCCAAGGTCTTCATTACCTATGCCGTCATCGGGTCGCTCATTGGAATTCTCGTCGTCAAATACGGTCTCGTCGTGGGCTTCGTGTTATTCGGAATCGGCGGTCTCATGCGGTTTCGCACCGTCATGGCATCGCCGAGCATGACCGGCCAGGTCATTTACGTGACCCTCATCGGGCTTGCATCCGGTCTCGAGTTGCCACACGTTGCCGTGGTCGCGACGGCGTTTGGGTATTTGTTGATTCAGCTCTTGGACGCAAACGTCACGTATCGAATTTCGGTCAACGGCCTAACCGCCGACCGTATCGCCAAGGCCGCTGCGGCCTACCGCAGCGTGCTCGAGCAGCAGGGCTGTCGCATCGTCAGCGAGAAGAAGAATCCGCTCAAGGCACGTATCACCTTCGTGTTTCGCAGCGCGGCGAGCGAGCGGCGCAGCCGGCTCATGGAAATACTCGAGACGCAGATCGATCCCGAGCTCCGCGGCGCCGTGGACTGGGAGATCGAGTGACCGCGATGACCCGTTTATCATTTGAGCGCGATGACGCTGAGCTTCGACGACGATACCGTGACGATTCGTTACGAGACGATGGACGTCGTGCGCACATTGCGTATCGACGGCGAGCTGATCTGGGAGCGTTGAAGCCCGTTGGCCGGCACCTTTCGGCATCGACATAAACGTTTAATGTGAAGCGAACTGAGCCGTAATTGTCGTGGAAGTAAACCTCATCGGTGGCTTGATCGGTGGCGCGATGATCGGCGTCGCGAGTGTGCTCATGCTGCTGCTCATCGGACGCATTGCGGGCGTTTCCGGAATTTTCGGCGGCGCTCTGTTCTTCAGGGCGGTCGAAGACGTTCCATGGAGGGTGGCGTTCATCGTGGGTTTGATACTCGGTGCGGTGCTCTACAGGCAGCTCTGGGCACCGCTCGTGATCGAGATGCAGGTGCAGGGACCAATGCTCGTCATCGCAGGGCTATTGGTCGGATTCGGAACGCGTCTGGGCTCGGGCTGCACGTCCGGGCACGGTGTCTGTGGAATCGCGAGGCGATCGAAGCGGTCGTTCACTGCGACGTTGATCTTCATTGCAGTTGCGATGGCGACTGTTTTCATCGTCCGGCACGTTGTCTCATGAGCGCGTTGCTCACGGCGCTGATCACCGGGGTCGTTTTTAGTCTTGGGCTGTGCGTGTCCGAGATGATCAACCCCGCTCGAGTCATAGGGTTTCTCGACGTTCTCGGCCGCTGGGATTCGACTTTGTTGTGGGTCATGGTTGCAGCCACGGCGGTTACCGGTATTGGGTTCCCGCTGGTGACGCGGAGAAACAAACCTGTGCTGGCGGCAAGCTTCGTGCTACCGGAAAACTCTGAAATCGATGCGCGCTTGATTGTCGGCAGCGTCATATTCGGGGTTGGCTGGGGCCTCGCGGGCCTGTGCCCCGGGCCGGCAATTGCCGCCCTCGCTTCCGTATCACCGTCGGTCTTACTGTTCGTAGTTGCGATGGGTGCCGGGCAATGGCTCGCGTCGATGCTCGAGCGATAAACGGCTACAGGCGCTCATAGGCATCTGTTGAGCTCCTCTTGATCGGGAAGGAAGCCAACCAGGTTGGAGAGAGGAGGGTGATCCATCCTGCGGAATGAACCATCGAACAGTTCGGAACCTTGGAAGCCGTCGACGAGAACTGATTTGTAGAAGTTCAGACCCAGCTCTAGTGCTGTAGGGGCTCCATGGACAACCGCGCGAGTTGTTCTGACACGTCGTCACTCCAGCCCAAACCAGATCGGCCCATGCGCTCCCGAAGCGCAATTCTCTGATCCCGCGTCTCGTCCCACCAACGTCGTAGTCCAGGATAACGGTGGAGCTCGACAGCGAGTTCCAGAGCAAATCTTTCTGGGTCAGTATTGTCGAGCTGGCTGGCCCTGTACTGACTGGTGAAATAGCGAAACTCGAACGCCTGAGCCAACGCATCGAAGCGCAGTTGTTCTTCGAGCGAAAGCGCGTCTCCACTAAGCCCTTTCGCCCAAACATCGTGGTTGCTGTTGACGAGTTCGGCCCATTGCTTCCTATCCTGGGACGCTGCCTCGGTCGCGCTCGCCAACGCTATCCTTCGGTCCAAACGAAGCTGCAGACCGACGAAGATCAAGCCGCCGAGAACGCCAAAAAGCCCGACTACCTGCAGCCAATCGTTCAGCTTTCTTGAGTCCAACTAGGGCTCCTTTCTACGTGCCTCGATAGGCAGCTTCCGGCCATATTGAGCCGTCCACTCAATGCCGAGAATATATCACCCGTGGGTCTGCGTTAGCCCCGAAAGCAGACGCCCAGATGGCCTGTCGGGGCCTGATTGAGGCTCGAACGGACCAAGGCTGGGCTGGACGAGACTGGGACGAAGTTTTTTTCTGGGTGAGTTGTATGTAACCCCGCAAATCTCTGCATTTCATTGATTTAATCAGTTGATATTTATGGGGTTTTCTGGAATGATACTGTATATTAAAACAGTATTGGGGCCGCCCATGAAAGCGCTCGTGACAATGCAGTCCCACTCCGATCTGGATGCCCTGGAAGCCGAGATCACCGAGCTCTGGGGTCATATCAACGCGGCCGAGTCCCGCTTTCTGTCGCTCATCGCCGAGTTCGACCGCCGCGAAGGCTACGTCTACCACGGGCTTGCCAGCACAGCCCAGTGGCTCAACTGGCAATGCGGCATCGGCGCAGTTGCCGCGCGTGAACGCGTGCGGGCAGCCCGAGCCCTGGAGGTCCTTCCAGCTATCAGTGGTGCTTTTGCCCGGGGTGAGCTCAGCTATTCCAAGGTTCGCGCGCTGACACGTGTCGCGACGCCGGAGAACGAAATCATTCTGCTCCACATCGCACTCAACGCCACGGCACAGCACGTCGAAAAGCTCGTCCGAAAGTACGCGCGCGTAAAACGCTGGGAGGATGCTGCGCTCGTCCAGGCTCAGCATCGGAAGCGTTCTCTCACGTATTTCCATGACGAGGACGGGAGCATAATTTTGCACGCTCGTTTGCCGGCCGAAGTCGGCGCACTCGTGCGGCAATCCCTTCAGGCGGCCATGGACGTTGTCGAACGGGCGGAGACGGAAACAGCCCCTTTGGATGAGATTAAGACTCAGTCTAATGTTTCAGCGGAAACATCGCATCCTGCGCTGTCGGCCGATCAAACGGTGGAGTCGGTCCACGAGCGCGTCGATGATCCGATCTCGGCACGCCGCGCCGATGCGCTCGTGCACGTGCTACAGCATTTCGTCGGTTGCGATTCGATCGAGTGCAACTCGACCGCGGACCGGTATCAGGTCGTTGTGCATATCGATCAGTCGCTGCTCACCGATCGTCAAACGAACGAATCGAACGACTTGCACGGCAGCGGTTGCTGCGAGACCGAGGAGGGTACGCGCCTCGCCGTCGATACGGCGCGGCGCCTGGGCTGTGACGGCGCGCTGGTCGGCCTCGTTCAAAGCGCCGCCGGTGAGCCGCTCGATATCGGCCGCAGGACCCGGGCGATTCCTCCGGCGCTCAAGCGTGCACTCAAGGCCAGGGACGGCGGCTGCCGTTTTCCCGGTTGCACGCACACGCGTTTCACAGAAGGCCATCATGTCAGGCACTGGGCCGATGGCGGCGAGACGAAGTTATCCAACCTCATCACGCTGTGCACGTTCCATCATCGCCTCGTTCACGAGGGCGGATTCGGGCTTACGGCAACCGACGATGGTCTGTTCGTATTCTCGCGTCCCGACGGGCAGCGCATCGCGGCGGCCGGCCCGCTCGGGCAAGACCCTGTCAGGGGCGCGTCTCAGAGGTCGTTGTTCGCTCTCAACCGTAAACGTGGCCTCGACATTGACACCGATACGAGCCGCTGCCGCTGGCAGGGCGAGACGATGGATTACGGCTTAGCGACGGAGTACCTCTTCGCCGCCGACTACGGTTCCGTGCCCGCGCGAAAACGGCAACACCGGCCGAATCTGGAAGTCGTACCCTGACGCTCGCTTGACCATGGCCGCGGGGTAGCGCATTTTCTGAGCAGCGGAGCGGTCTGGAGGGGGCGTGTAAACGGCATGCAGATTGATATCGGAAAAGGTCTATCAGCGGTTCTTCTTTCGGGCCTCATCGCGTACGTCCCCGGACTCGCGGGCGCACATCACTCCGTCTTTCCGTACGACATGCGCACGGTCGTGGAGCTCGAGGGGGAGATAACCGAAGTCCTGTGGAGAAATCCGCATATCAGACTCACGATCGCCGCCGAGGATGGCTCGGGTGGGATCGTCGAATGGGCGCTCGAAGGGGACTCGACGAATGCCGCCATGCGTCGGGGGCTTACGCGGGATAGTGTCAGTGTAGGCGACCGGGTTCGCGTCGCGGGCAACCCATCGAATCGCGGTTTCACGAGCATGCTCGTCACTCATATTTTGCTGCCGAACGGCGAAGAGCATCTCGTCCACGAGCGCTCTCGGCCGTTGCGCTGGACGCAAGCGAGTTCAGGCTCCGTGCAGACGCCGGCGACGGGCGCACCGGCACCCGACGACAGTAGTATCTTCCGCGTCTGGGGTTTCGGCTCGTCGCATCGCCCCAGGGTGCCGTTCGTCTATACGCCGGCAGCTCAGGCTGCAAGAGCGGCCTGGAATGCCGATACCGACATGCTCGCGCTGCGTTGTATTGCGCCGGGGATGCCGAACGCGATCCTCAACCCCTACCCGATCGAATTCATCGACGAAGGCGACCGGATCCGTCTGCGCATCGAGCAATGGAATGCGACGTTGTCGATCGACATGGTTTCCGAGCGCGTGCCCGATGACACCGTTCCGAGCTTGCACGGCTACGCGCTCGGATCATGGGACGGCGACACGCTCGTCGTCACGACGTCCCATGTCGATTTTCCGTACGTGGACGACGAAGGCACGCCGTTGAGCGCGGACGCCGTCATCACCCAGCGCTTCACGGTCAGCGAGGACGGCAGCCAACTGCAGCACGAGCTCGCCGTCATCGACCCCGCTAACTTCGTCGAGCCTGCAGTCGTCTATGGCACCTGGCGCTGGGTGCCCGGTATCGAGGTCGGTCACTTCGAGTGCGAGCCCGAATAGCCGATCCCCTGAGTCGGGGGTTTAAGATAGTATGTCGAAGCATCGATCCCAGTTTCGGGAGGCAGTCATCATGAGAACAACGAGCACACTGCTCGCCGCGTGCGTACTTGCTACGTCGGCGCTCGCCCATCACAGCGACGCCGGCCTCGACATGGACACGACGATCACGTTCGAGGGGACGATCAAGGAATTCCATTTCCGCAATCCTCACATGTACTTCATCGTCGAGGCCGACAACTCTCAGGGCGAGCCCGTGGAGTGGTCGATTCAATCCGGCTCGGCGATTGGTGCGGCGCGCCGGGGGTGGACGCGTGACACGCTCGTGCCCGGCGATCGCGTGCTCGTCTCGGCGCATCCGGCGCGCAACGGCAATCCCTACGGTATCCTCGAGTCGATCGACAAAGAAGGTGGCCTCGGCGTTGGCCCCGGACCCGGGGAAGTCGAGGTCACGGCGAGCGCGAGCTCACTCGAAGGCCGCTGGCTCGCGAAGTTCTCGGAGGTGCCGAGCTTTCCGGGCGGCATCGACGGCTTCTTCAACGCGCAGCTCGTGCTCACGGAGAAGGGCAAAGCCGCGAAAGCCGCTTACGATCCGCTCTCTCCCGAAAACCCCGAGTCGCAATGTATCGGCCGGCCGAGTCCGGGCATGCTCGTCTCGAGCACGCGCTACCCGATCGAGATAACCTTCAACGACAACGAGACAATCACGATTCGCAGCCAGTACTGGGATGAGGTGCGAACGGTCTACATGGACGGCCGCGATCACCCGACCGACGGCGAGCGCAGCCACTCCGGTCATTCGATCGGGCACTGGGAAGGTGACACGCTCGTCGTCGATACGCGCAACTTTGCCGATCATCGCTCCCCGTATCAGGTCGGCGTGCCGTCGGGTGCGCAAAAGCACGTCGTCGAGCGTTACCGGCTCATCGAGGGCGGCACGCGCATCGCCGTGGAGTTCATGCTCCAGGATCCGGAGTATCTCGCAGCGCCCATGACGCACGCACGCGAGCTCATCTACGTCCCCGATATCGACATGACGCCGTTCGAGTGCGACATGGAAGCGACTAGCCGGTTCCTCGAAACCGAAGGTTGAGCCAGAGGCCTACGTACCGTTTACGGGTCCTGCAGTTCACGCACGTAATCGACGATAGCCTGGATCCTGAGCTCGGTGCTTTCGGCTTCGGGTAGAAGCGCCGTCGTCGCATCGAACACATCGCCCCAGACCGGCATGATGCGGCTGCCGTGCGCCGCTGGTAAATCACGCCCATCGATATAGCTCGCGACGGCTTCGCGAGGGAACGTGCCTCCGGCGCGACGGCTCAGCGTGCGTAGATTCGGCACCGTGACGCTGAAGACGGGTGCGACCGGGCCATCGCCTTCGCCTGTCAGGCCGTGGCAAGACACGCAATGAACCGCAAACATGTCGGCACCCGAAGGCGGGGTCAGGCGGTCGGTCGCGCAGGCGCTCGCGAGTGCAGCAATTGCGCATGTGAGCAAACTCGTGCGTTTGACCATAAGCTAACCTCGTGCATCTCCTCAGCGGCGTTAGCGTAACAGGGGATCGATAAACTCCACAGTACGCATTTCTACTTGTAACGGCTGACGCCGGCGTGCTGGCAACGTAGACTTGACCAGATCGCACCTGATAGTGCTCGGGACAGGGATGCCAGCTTCATGAAGGTATCGCTCAGAGTCGTTTTCGCAGCTCTCGGTTCGCTTGCGTTGGGGTTTTCGCCGACGCTGAGCGTGACGCAAATTACCGCGCCTGGTTCACGCATCATTCTCGTCTCGGGCGCGACGGGCACGCAGGGCGGGGCCGTTGCCCGAGCGCTCGTCGAACGCGGTTTCGCCGTGCGCGGGCTCACGCGCGATCCCGGCAGTGAACGTGCGCGGGCGCTGAGCGCCCTCGGTGTCGAGATCGTGCGCGGCGACTTCGACGACACGGCGTCTTTGGACGCGGCGCTTGCCGGCGCGTATGGCGCGTACTCCGTACAGCAGTACCGCGGCATTGGTGTCGATGCAGAGATTCGGCAGAGCAAGGCGTTCGCGGACGCTGCGAAACGCGCCGGCGTGCAGCATTTCGTTTACAGCTCCGTGCTGTTCGCACGACTCGGCACGGGCGTGCCGCAATTCGAGAGCAAACGCGAGATCGAAGACTATATTCGCTCCATCGAGTTGCCGTATTCGTTCGTGAGGCCCGCGAGTTTCATGAGCAATCTCGAAGGTGCCCGCGAATCGGCACGCAACGGCGTTTATCGCACGGCGTTTCCACGCGAGTTCGCCGCGCTGCACATCGCGCCTCGCGACATCGGGCGCGTCGTCGCGGAAGCATTCGCGAATCCGCGCGTCTGGATCGGCCGTGAGCTAAATCTTGCGGGTCAGCGGATCTCCTACGCGGACATCGCTGCGACGATGGGCCGCGTCATGGGACGCGAGGTGCGCTACGAGCAGATTCCCTGGGACGAGTACACGGCCTCGGCAACGCCGACGGCCATCTCACGCGAGCAATGGTTCATGGCCAATCCCGTGCCGATTGACCTGGACGCGCTCCGCCGGGAATTTCCGGGTCTCATGACGGTCGAGGATTATCTCGTCAGCGCCGGGTGGGGCGACTAGCGCGCCGCATCGAGGTCAGAGCATACCGAGCGCGAGCATGGCCTCGCGCGCCTGCTCGTAAAGCTCGCGAATCTGCCGGTCCCAGATCTCGCGGCCTGCGACGCCGCTCGACGAGAGGCCGACGCCGGCTAAATAGGCCTGATAGACCGGTTGTTGCATTCCCGCGAGCAGTCCCTGCTCGAGCCGTACGATGCGGTCCTCGGGTGTGCCGCGCAGCACGACATAGCCGCGCACGGTCGAGAACGTCGCATCGAAGCCGAGCTCGACCGTCGTCGGCACATTCGGGATGAGCGCTAAACGCTCGTCCGCCATGACAGCCAGCGCGCGAAAATCGCCGCGCTCGATCTCGTCGAGCGCCTCACTGAGGTTCAGCGCCGCGGCGTCGACGCTGCCGCCGAGAATATTGGCCGCGACCTCGCCGCCGCCGTTGAACGGCACGGCGCTCAAGTCCGTGCCGGCTGCCTCGGCCAGCGCGAGCCCGGCGATGTGATCGATGCCGCCGACGAGACCCGTGCCCCACTTGAGCGGCCGGACACGGCCCAGCGCGATGAGATCGGCCAGCGTCGCAACGGAGTTGTGTGCGCTCGTCGTGACGACGAGCGGATCCTCGGTTGCGCGTGCAACACCGACGAGATCGTCGATCGTGATCGCACTCTGACCGCGTGCGAGCGCGAACAGGTGTGTCGGCGTAATCGCCATGAGCGTATGCCCGTCGCGCGGTCGGTCGGCAACGAAATTCATTGCGACGACGCCACCGCCGCCGCCTTTGAATACGACAGCCATGCCGACGCCGAGCGATTCGCGCGCGCCCGCAATCATCTGGCGCGCGGTCAAATCAGTGCCGCCGCCGGGTGACGCATGCGTCACGACATCGATCGGCCGCGATGGAAACTGCTCTTCGCCGCCGGAGCACGCGGCGCACAGACAGGCTGCCAGACACGCGAGCAACGCTCGAGCGAAGCTCGGCGGCATTTGCAGCTCTCGTTCGAGTTCCACTCGAGCTGCTCGCTACTCCC
>JBFJXA010000032.1:0-16384 GCA_041623375.1 Gammaproteobacteria bacterium
GACGTGAATCTCGTAGCTGTCGATGCGCACGGCCTGCTCCGCCGGGCGTTTGAGAACGTCGGCGATGATCATGAGCAGGTCCTCGGGTACGACCGTGTGTTTCTTGTCGCCGAGCTCGATGATGCGATCGAGCACCTTCTGGCGATTCGTCGGCGACAACGAGATGCCGAGCCGCTCGAGATTGTGATCGAGAGACGCCTTGCCGGAGAGCTTGCCGAGCGCGTAGCGCCGCTCGCGCCCGAAGCGTTGCGGTGCGAGCCGCGTGACGTACAGGCCGCCTTTCGCATCGCCGTCGGCATGAATGCCGGCCGTCTGCGTAAAGACGTCGCTGCCGAGAATCGGTGCGTTGGCCGCGACGTTCTTGCCGCTGAAGGTCTCGACGAGCGTCGATATGGCTGCGAGACGCGACTCGTCCACGGAGGTCGTGTAATCGGTGTGGTCGGAGATCACGGCCACGATCTCCGCGAGCGAGGTATTCCCGGCCCGCTCGCCGAGCCCGTTGACACTGACGTGGATGCCGACGGCGCCGGCGTCGATGGCCGCGAGCGCGTTTGCCGTCGCAAGCCCGTAGTCGTTGTGCCCGTGAAAATCGAACTGCAGCTTCGGCCAGGTCGAGGTCATGATGCCGACGTAGCGCGACACGTCGGCCGGCGCGAGGATGCCGAGCGTGTCGGCGAGATAGATATGCTCGATCCCGGCTTTGGCGAGCGCCTCGGTCATGAGCTCGACATAACTGAACGAGTCGTGGACGCCATTCGACCAATCCTCGAGATAGGCGTTGACGGCCAGGCCGCGTCCGAGCGCATACGCAGCCGTCTTCGCTATCTGCTCGGCATGCGCCTCGGGCGTCATCTGCAGCTGGTTGCGGCAATGCTGCTCCGAGCCCTTGACGAGCAGGTTCATGACGCGCCCGCCGGCGCTCAGGATCCAATCGGCCGATTTGTCGACGTCGCAAAAACCGAGCATCTCGACGCGTTCGGCCAGGCCGTTCTCGTCGGCCCAGTTCATGACCCGCCGGGCGGCCTGGCGCTCGCCGTCGGAAACGCGGGCCGAGGCGATCTCGATACGATCGACGCCGACGTCGCTGAGCAGCATGCGCGCGACGTGGAGCTTTTCCGACGGGGTATACGCGATGCCGGGCGTCTGCTCGCCGTCGCGTAGGGTCGTGTCCATGATCGCAATGTGTTTTTGCTTGTTACTCATACGCTTACCAACATTTTCTCAAGTGAGTTAGTCGCTCGCGGCCGCGGCGGATTCTAACAGCACGGCGGCCCGGATGACATCAGGCGTGCGCCGCCCTCGGCCTGCTACTGCGTCAGATCGAGGTAGATGCCCGGCAGCAGCCGATCGAGCCGCCGTCCCCAGCGCGCATCGAGATCCGCTGTCGGCTTGGCTGCGATGATTTCTGCGTACGTCATCCCCTGCTCGAGGAGCGTTGCGACCCGGCTGTGCACCTCGATCGCGAGATCACGGAGCTCGATGGCGGCTTCCCGCGTCGAGACGGCACCGTGTCCGGGAATCAACAGCGTATCCGGACCGGCGAGATCGATCGCGATCTGCAGCGCATCGAGCGTGCCCTGGTACGTGCCGCCGTTGCCGACGTCGATATTCGGATAGCTCGTCGTTCGAAACACATCGCCGAGGTGCAGCACGTTCGTGCCGGTGAAGTGCACGTAGCTGTCGCCATCCGTATGCGCCGGCGGCACCGGAAATACACGGACTTCTTCGCCGTTGAAGTGCAGGCTGATCGGGTCGCTGAACGTCAGGATCGGCCATGCCTCTCGCGCCAGGGGTGGATTACCGCGAATGCCCTCCATCATGCGGATTCGAACCCGATCGTGCGCGATGATCGTCGCCCCCCTATCGGCGAAAAATGCGTTCCCGCCGACGTGGTCGTCGTGAACGTGCGTGTTGATCAAAAAGCGGATTGGCGCATCCGAGACCGAACGAATGGCCGCCATGATTTTCTCGCTCAGCGGCGCGAACTGATCGTCAATGAGAACGATGCCGTCCTCACCGACCGACATGCCGATGTTGCCGCCTTCACCGCGGATCTGATAGATGCCACCGGCGACGTGATGGATCGTGACATCGACCGTGTCCCACGGTGGCCGGCCGCCCAACTGCAAATCGAACGGTGCCTGCAGGCTTTCATAAAGCGCCTGCAGGTCCTGTTGTGCGAACGCCCGCGGCGTCGCGACGAGTGCCATCGTCGCAACACTCACAGCAGCCAGCAAACGTATGTAGACCTTGATCATCATGGCGGCGTGCACGTGAAGCTCGACAGCTCGAAGTCCGGCACGTACCGCCACTCGAGCGTACCCGTAAAAGGCTCGGCCAGGAACTCCGGGTCTTCGACGACGAATTCGATGTCGACGCCCGTGCCGTCGTCGTGCAAACGCAAGCGCTCGACGACGTGTCGTTGTGAGCCCGATGGCACGCCCTCTCGGGGCCCGCGAATCGGTGCGCGGTGGTCTGCGAACAGCGTCGTATCGACGACGAGCACATCGTCCTCCCACCAGCCGATCGAATGCCCCTGAGTCGTCCGCGGGCCATCGGTCGGATGCTCGCGGCCGTCGGTGTAAATGATGCGCTCGGCATCGAGAAACTCGCTGCGCATGATCACGCGATCCTCGAGCAGCTCGATCTCGTTGAGAAACGGCATGGCCATGAACTGCGGCGTGGGATTGGGAATGCACTTGCCCGATGGGCGATCTGCAGGCGTAAACAACTCGAAGCCTGCGCGGCCGGCCGGCGTCAGCGGGTGCGTGGCCCAACGCTGCATGAAGTCGCCTGTCTCGCCGAACGGCAGCTCCCAGACACCCGCGAGGCTCTCGGCCCGTGCCGTCGCGCGAGCAGGCGCGAGATCGCGCTCGAAATGCGCACGTGGCAACAGGACCGTGCCGTCTTCCCGGGCGAGCGAAACGAGCAATCCATGATGCTCGTTTCCGGGCTTGCCCGGATTCGCGCGCACGAGCACGGGATCACCGACGCCGACGCTCTGCGGCGTCCAGCCACTGCGCAGCAGGATCGGAATGGCATCGGTTTCGATGACCCACGTCGCCTCGCCAGCCTCGATCTCTATGTAAACGTGCGGATTGCTCCAGGTGAAGTCGGTCACACGGCCCTCGAAGGCCGTGACCGAATCGAGATCGAAGCCCGCCCGGCTGTGATGCGCGGCCGCCGAGAGACACAAAGCATATGAACTTGCCGAGATTAACAACCCTCGCCAATGCATTCAGAGATCCCTATCTACATCTGCAGACTGATTCGATGAGACACTAGATTATCACGGCGCGGGCCGCGGGGATTCGGCGCACGTGAGCCCCATGCTATTCTGCTGCGATGAGACTGCCAGCTCGCAGCGTGTTTGTGTCGTTACTGACGATCACTGCCCTGCTCGGCGTGAGCCTGACCTGGGCGCAGGGCTTTGGCTGGGGCAGGCGCTACTTGCCGGAGCCGGGTGAGAACAACCCGCCCGCCGCTGAGCTCACGACCGCTCGATGGCGTTTCGCGACCAACGGTGCCATCGGTCATGCGGGCTGGTCGCACAACTACCCGGCGGCCGAGTATCACCTCAATGAGTTCATCGGCAATACGACGCGAGTCGACGTCGAGCCTGAGTCCTACCAGCTCTTCGACCTCGGCAGCGATGAGATCTTCGATCACCCGTTCACGTACGTCTCCGAGCCCGGCGAGATGGAGCTGACGCCGCAGCAGGCGGAGAATCTGCGCGAGTACATGCTGCGAGGCGGCTTTCTGCTCATCGACGACTTCGACGGGCAGTGGCAGCTCAGCAATTTCCAGTCACAGATGCGCAACGTTTTTCCGGAACGCGGTTACAGCGCCATGACGATCGAAGAGCCGATCTTCGACCTCGTGTTCGGGCTCGAGGACTTACGCGCGACCGCCGATTACAACCCGGGCCGCGAGCCCGTGTTCTTCGGCTTCGAGGACGACGCGGGCCACGTTGTGAGCGTCGCGTGCTTCAACAACGATCTCGCGAACTTCTGGGACCGCATAGACCGCGGGTCCTACCCGCTAAAACCCTCAGCGGACGCGTTTCGCATGGGTGTCAACTTCGTCGTCTATGCGATGACCCACTAACCGTCACGTATTCCAGCCGCGGTTGCCGTGCGGCAGACTCCAGCGCTCGATCGCGCGGGCCTGCAAAACCGGGCGTCCGAGCACGGGCGAGGACAGGCAATACGTGCCGGTGTGCGTGCCGACCCAGATCAGGTTGCGGTCCCACTCGATGAAGACCGTCTCCGTGTCACCACGGCGCCAGCTGTTGTAATCCTCCATCTCTCCGGCACGCGGCGGCAGGTACCAGGCGACCTCGCGCGGATTGCGCGGGTCGGAGATGTCGTGGAACCGTACACCAGCGTTGAACCAGGTCGTGGCGACGAGGTTCGGGTTCGATCGTCCAGGCTGGATGATCGAGTGCGTATTGTGCGTGCCGAATCGGCCGCGCGAGAGGCAGAAATCCGCGTAGGGCGCATCCTCCGGCGGACGCGGTTTGCGGTAGAGACCGACGATCTCGGGATTGGCCGGGTCGCTGGCATCGATGACCTGCACGGCCATGAACGGCTCTCGGCAATCAGGCTCGATCGCCTCGGGTAAGCCGATGATCATGTTATTGAATTCGCCGTTCTCGTCGATGATCGGCAACACGGTGTGATACGGAATGCCACCGATGGCCTCGTAATCCCACATGAGTTGGCTGACGGCGCGCGGATTGCGAATGTCGCTGAAATCGAAAGTGATCATGCCGAAGTGGCCGAAGCCACCGTAACCATAGCGGCCACCTTCCTCGACGCGAACGGGCGTGCTCGGTGCGCCATGTGACGCCGTCCAGGCCGCATGATCGCCCGCGAACCAGTACTTCTTATATTCATCCTCTTCGCCCAGTAGCTGACCCGGCACATGCCAGCGCGAGACTTCCGTGACGTTCTCGGGGTTGGACACGTCGACGATCATGAGACCGTTGCCGTGCGGGCGTTGCGCGTTTTCCATGCGAAACTGATCCGACCAGCCGGCATCGAGATACGCATAGCGTCCACCGTCCCAGTAGTTGTGATGCGTGCCGCTGCCCGTCTCGCCGGTGCTGAACTCGTCGAGCAACCGCGGTGAGCTCGGATCGTCGATATCCCACATGCTGATGCCGCGCAGGCCGTCGTAGGATACCGCTCTGCGGAATACTTCCTCGTGGTAGCGTCCGAACGGCACGCCGGGTTGTGCGCCCGACAGCGGCTGACCGTGCGTGCGCATGAGCATCCACCGGCCCCTGCCCTCGTGATACGCCACACAACCGCGGATCGGAATCGTCGACTCGATGAACTCCGGATTGCGCGGATTGCTGACGTCGAGCCAGCCGCGGCCTGCCGGCAGCAGCCGCTGCGCGCCGCGCGCCCACATGGCCATGAGCGGCTCGCCGCTCGCGACCTGCAGGCCCTCCGTGTAGGAGATGATCTCCATGTTGCTGATGTAGTCGTTGCGGTCGAGATAATTCAACGCGCCCATCGGCAACCGGAACGGCACACCGAGCCCGCCTTCCATGAGACCCGAGTACTGCGCCCTGGCGCTCATGGAGCCGGTCAGACCAGCTACCGCGGCGCCTGCCGCTCCTGCAAGCACCTTTCGTCGACTGACTCGACCGTCGTCGGCTCTCGCATCTGTCGCAATGTTTGGATCCGAATCGTTCGGTTTCTTAGACATAGGTCACCCCCCTCGGTCTGCGGCTCGTTCGCGCCAACTCGCTCACGTGTTAGAGATAGATGGTCATGCCGCGGCGAGCGTCGTCGCCAAGGAGTGTGCCATGGACGGCCTAAAGCGACGAGGCGCCGATTCGAGGCAGCGATCTGCTCCTGCAATCGCTGCACTTCCGCCATCCCTGGCGGTCGCCAGGACGGCGAGGCTCGGTTGAGCGAGCCGCGCGTAGAACCGTCTATCTCATACCGTAGCTATCTTACAGCACGATCCCGAGGATAGGCGGCGCGGCTGTTTTGCGGCATGTACCCTGTGAATGTCCCCGGTCACCGAGTAGACTCGGCCGCAGATTAGGAAAGGAGGTCTACGGACATGCAGCACGCCCAAACAGTCGCTTCACGAGTTCCCGTCTCGGCGATGGGCACGGAGGCACGCGCGGCTTTCATTTCCAGAACCTACGCGCACGTCGCGCTGTCGATCCTCGGCTTTGCGATCATCGAGTCTTACTTATTCAGCTCCGGTCTCGCCCAGGAGATCGCGCCGCGCATGCTCGGCGTCAACTGGTTGCTGATTCTCGGCGCGTTCATGATCGTCGGCTGGCTTGCAAGCCACGTTGCGCATCGCGTCGAGTCCAAGCCGCTGCAATATGCAGCGCTCGCCGGATTCGTCGTCGCCGAAGCGATCATCTTTTTGCCGCTGCTCTACATTGCCGTGCTGACCGAGCCTGCAATCATCGAGAGCGCCGCAGGCGTTACGCTGCTCGGCGCGGGCGGGCTTACGGTCGTCGCATTCGTGACGAAAAAGGATTTCTCGTTCCTTCGCGGCATTCTCGTCTGGGCCGGCATCCTCGCCCTCGTTGCGATCGTCGGCAGCGTCCTGTTCGGGTTCCATCTCGGTACGTGGTTCTCCGTGGCAATGATCGGTTTCGCCGGTGCGGCGATCCTGTACGACACGTCCAACGTATTGCACCACTATCCCGAGGATCGCCATGTCGCCGCCGCGTTGGAGCTGTTCGCGTCGATCGCGTTGATGTTCTGGTACGTGCTGCAGCTGTTCATGTCGCGCGACTGAGGGTACTCGGCGGCGTTCTCCTGATTGGGGGGTTCGGAAATCCCCTAGTGACAAATTCGGGCGTGACGGCTTAGAACGGCACGCAACGACGAAGGAGTACGCCTGTGATACAGCCAGCAGCGCTCGGCAGATTTGCCGCGATCGGGATATCGATGACACTCGCCCTTACGGCCTGCACGGGCGGCAGTGAGGCGCCCGTGACGGACCCGGCGACCACCCCGGCTGCCGATCCGAACGAACCGGCCGTGCGCGTGTTGAATGCATCTCCGTACAGTATCCGTGCCGACACAGAGCTACTCGACTACGTCAATACGACGGCTCGAGCGGCATACGCGGCGAATTGCGAGGGCTGCCATGGCGCGGATATGCAAGGCGGACCCGGCGTTGCGAATCTCGTCGATTACGACTGGCTCTGGGGCATCACGGGCTTCGAGTCCAACGACGCCGAGCCCGTCATGGCAATCCAGCAAACGTTGCTCTACGGCGTGCGGAACACGGACTGCCCCGACATCGAGGAACTGTCCTACTACGGCGGTTGTGCCGATACGCGCTACTCGGAGATGCCGGGCTATGCGACGCTGGGCTACAGCGCAGAGCAGATCAGCGATCTCGTAGAGAAGGTCATAGATCTCAGCGGCGGCGAGGCCGACGCCACAGCCGTTGCGCGCGCGGCCGACGACTGGCTCGCATGCACGGAATGCCATGGCGAGGACGGCTTCGGCTATAAGCCCTATGGCGGTCCCGATCTCACGGACGACATCTCGCTCTACGGCGGCGATCGCGCCACGCTCACGAGCGTGATCGCGGCCGGGCGGCTCGGCCAGTGCCCGCCCTGGGGCAAAGTGCTCGATGCGGCGACGATCAAGTCGCTCGCGGTCTACATCTGGAATACCGCATCCGGCTACTGAGCGCGACTCGGCACGATCGCTAGTGCGGCGCACGCACGGCACGGGCGCCATCGCCCGCGCCCCGATATAATGCAGCGATGAGAGCTTTCTCGTCGGGAATCGCGCTGTGCCTCGCCTTGCTCGCGAGTGGCGGCGCTGTCGCGCAATCCGCCTACCCGCATCGTGTCGTAACGCTCGTCACGCACTCGAGCCCTGGCGGCGGCAGCGACGTGTTCCTGCGCGAGCTCGCGCGCTTCCTCGGCCCCCAAATGGGCGTCGAGTTCGTCGTCGAGAACGTGCGCGGCGGCAGCGGCGCACGTGCGATGGCACAGCTCGCGAACGCGCCGGCGGACGGCAGTCTCTTCTATGCGACGACACCAACCTATATCTATACGTCGCTGTTGAGCCGACCGGCGAACACGTATCGCGATCTCGAGCCCATCGTCAACGTGTTCTTCGACGAGGAGGTCGTTTACACGCGAACGTCGGGCCCGTTCGAGACGCTCGAGCAGGCGATCGAGAAAGCACGCACGAGCCGCGGCCGTTGGGGCGCCTCGTCGCCCGCCTCGCTGGAGCGCCAGGCGCTCGAGCAACTGAAAGTCGCCGCCGGCGTGACGCCGGCCATCGTCACGCACGAGGGCGGCGGTGACCTCATGCTCAACGTGCTCAACGGCACGCTCGACATCGGCGTCGGCGAAGCGCAGGAGATCCGCAGCCAGCTCGACGCAGGGCAACTCCGGATTCTCGCGGTCTTCGCCGCCGAGCGCACCGAACGCCTGCCGGGCATCCCGACGGTCAAGGAGCTCGGCTACGACGTCGTGCTGACGAAGTTCCGCGGCATTGCAGGGCCGCCGGGCACGCCACCGGCAATCGTCGATGCGTGGCAGCGCGGCGTTCAAGGCGTGCTCGAGAACCCCGCGTATCGCGAAGTCTACGAGGCCCGTCTGCTCGCACCGCAATACATCGACCATGCGAGCTACGGCGCGTTCATCGACGACTTCGCGACGCGCACACAAGCGTTTCTGCGCGCGACCGGCGTGCTCCAATAAGCAGTAGTCTCACGGCGCGCACCATGGCGAAAGACCTGACGTGCGCTGCGGTTTTGTTCGTCGTCGCAGCCGTCTACTACGTCCTTGCCAGCGGTATCGGCCGAAGCGCGCTGTCCGATGAGGTTGGACCGGCCGGACTACCAGTCGTTTATGCGACCATTCTGGGCGGCTTGGCAATCCTGCTCGCGCTCAAGACCGGGCTTCGGTACCTCATTGCAAGGCAACGGCACACGCACGCAGAGCCGGGCAAACCGCGGGCTGCCTATGTGCTCGGACGCGCGGCCGGCACGCTCGCCATCGGCGCGGGCTATGTGCTGCTCGTCAACATTCTCGGCTACTGGCTCAGCCTCGCGCTGCTGCTGCCGGCGATGGCGAGTTACCAGGGCCAGCCCATCGGTCGCCGCCTCGTGCTGATCTCGATCGCCGGCGCGACCGTCTTCTGGGTTCTGTTCGTGTGGCTGCTCGGCATCCCGATGCCGCAGCCATGGCTAGGACCCCTCGCGTAGCCGCGCATGGAGAGCCTGACACAGGCCCTGACGCTGCTCGTCACGACGCCGCTCGTGCCGGCGGCAGCGCTCGGTGTGGCGTGGGGGATACTCGGCGGCGCCCTGCCGGGCATTTCGCCTTCGATCACGATGGCGCTCGTCCTGCCGTTCACGTACGGCATGGACCCCGGTGCCGCGATCGTGCTGCTCGCGGCGACCTATGTCGGCGCCGAGTACGGCGGCTCGATTCCGGCAATATTGATCAACACACCCGGCACGAATGCAGCAGCCGCGACCGTGCTCGACGGTTACGAGATGCAAAAACAGGGACGCGGCGGCGAGGCGCTCGGCATCTCACTCTACTCCGGCGTGATCGGCGGCTTGTTCGGCCTGACGATGCTCGTGCTGCTGACGGAGCCGCTCGCACGCGTCGCGCTATCGTTCACGCCGATGGCTTACTTCGCGCTCGGTGTGCTCGGATTGAGCGTCATCGCCTCCCTGTCCGGTGAGTCGCTGATCAAGGGCATGGCCGCAGGCATCATCGGACTCATGATCGCGACGGTCGGCTCCGACCCGATCTCGGGCGTGCCGCGCTTCACGTTCGAGCAGGCCGATCTGCTCGACGGCATCCCGCCGATTCTCGTCATGGTCGGGCTTTTTGCGGTCAGCGAGCTCTTACAGCAGTCGAGCACGGGCGAATGGCGCAAGCCGGACCGGGACATGGCTCGCCTGCGATTTCCGAATGCGGCGCTACGGCGGCGACTCGCCAAACCGCAGCTTCTGGGCTCGGTCATCGGGACCTTCGAAGGCGTCATGCCCGGCGCCGGTGGCACGATCGCCTCTTTCATGTCGTACAACGAGGCCCGGCGCTGGTCACGCAACCGTGACGAGTTCGGCAAAGGCTCGCCCGAGGGCGTTGCGGCGCCGGAGACTGCCAACAATACGGTCGCGGCGACGGCGCTCGTGCCCGTGCTGAGCTTCGGCATACCGGGCTCGAACTCTGCGGCCATTCTGCTCGGCGGTTTGCTCGTGCACGGCATCGTGCCGGGACCGCGATTGTTCGCCGAGAACGGCGACGTGATCCTAGGGCTCTATGCCGGACTCTTCGTCGCAAGCCTGTCGCTGCTCGTGCTCGGCATGTTGATCCTGCCCGTGTGCCTCTGGCTCGTGAACAGACCGAAAGCCTATCTCATGGCCTTCATATACGCGTTGATTTTCTCGGGCGTCTACTCGATCGATTACAGTCTGTTCGATCTCGCGCTCGTGCTCGGTGCAGGCACGATCGGCCTGACCATGCGCCTCGTCGGCCTGCCTTTCCTGCCCGCGGTGCTCGGCGTCGTGCTCGGCTATCTCGTCGAATCGAACTACCGCCGCTCGCTCGTATTGTCAGGCGGCGATCACTTCATTTTCCTCGAAGACAGGATCGCGCTCGGATTGCTGAGCGTCGCAGCGCTGTTCATCGTCGGCTCGCTTGCGACACGCACTTGGCGATTCCTGCGCGCAACGGCGAATTGATATGAGCGAAGCAACGCAGCAAACACCAATAGCGGTGTTATTCGGAGACTGGCTCGAGTCACTCGACTCGGCGAGCTTGCCGGCGGACGTCGTTAGCGCCTGTGCCGATACCGTCATCGATACATTGGCGCTCAGCATCGCCGCCCGTGACACGGATTACGCCCAAGCCTTGCAGCAATCCTGGACGGCACCGGGTCCGTGCACGGTACTGGGCTCGAACGCACTGCTCGATGCTGCGAACGCAGCCATGATCAACGGCACGACGGCGCACGGCGAGGATTTCGACAACACCTTCGAGGGCTGCCCCGTCCATTGGGGCGCCGTCATCGTGCCCGCAGTGCTCGCGGCGGCCGAGGCGCACAATCTCACCGGACCGCAGATGCTCGTCGGCCTCGCCGTCGGCGGTGAGCTCATGTGCCGGCTCGGCTTGCTCGCACAGAAAGGCGTGCATGCTGCAGGCTTTCATCCGACGGCTGTGCTCGGCGCCATGGGTGCAACGGGCGGTGTTGCTGCGGCACTGCGCCTCAGGCCGGAACAGACGGCGAATGCGCTCGGCATTGCCGGCAGCATGGCGTCGGGCATCATCGAATACCTCGCGGACGGCTCGTGGACCAAGCGCATGCACGCGGGCTGGGCAGCGCAGTCGGGCCTTCGCGCGGCGGGCATGGCCAAGGCGGGCTTTACGGGGCCTGCGACCGTGTTCGAGGGCACCCACGGGCTCCTGCACGGCTTTGCGCCGTCGATCGCGCCGGACTACGAGATATTACGCGGTGGGCTTGGCGAGACGTGGCACGTCGCGCGGACCGCGTTCAAACCCTACGCGTGCGGCACGATGACGCAGCCGTTCATCGATTGCGCCAGGCGGCTTGCCGAGCACGTCGACGCCGCCGATATCGTCTCGATGCACTGCCGTGTCGGTGAAGGCACGGTTCACCGGCTGTGGGAGCCCATCGACCTCAAGCGTAAGCCACCGAACCCGTATGCGGCGAAATTCAGCACCCCGTACTGCATCGCCGTCGGCTTCGTACGCGGCAACGCAGGCCTCGCAGAGTTCACGAACGAGGCCGTCAACGACCCGGCCGTCCTCGAGCTCGCCAGTCGTGTGAGCTACGAGATCGACCCCGACGACGAGTA
Source organism: Gammaproteobacteria bacterium (assembly GCA_041623375.1). Lineage (GTDB taxonomy): Bacteria > Pseudomonadota > Gammaproteobacteria > Steroidobacterales > Rariloculaceae > JAHEEM01. Next base: position 11,851 of record JBFJXA010000032.1, read on the forward strand.
CCCGCGCAATTACTCGGGCTACATCGCGGCAACGCTAACCGACGGCACGACCGTCGAGGAATCGCAGCCTTACTTACGCGGCGGCAGCCGCGATCCGATGAGCCGCGAGGAGCTCGTCGCGAAGTGCGCCGCGAATATCGCCTATGGAGGACTCGACGCCGGGCTGGCGGACACGATTGCAACGTTCGCCGATTCGCTCGCCGACACGAGCATCTCCGACACGGTGGACGTGGCGCTCGCCAAGGCGCTCGCGCCCACCTGAACGTTCACTGCGCAATATCCTCGAGTCGGCGGTTGCTCGTCTCGATCATTCGCGTGGCCGCAATCAGGCCGACGACGGCGACACCGGCGAACATGAAAAACACGGCCGCAATCCCCTGCTCCCCGACCATGAGTCCGACGATCGTGGGCGCAGCAGCCGAGGCCAGCCTGAGCCACGACGTCGCAAGGCCGGTGCCGATCGCACGCATGCGCGTCGGATAAATTTCAGGCGTGTAGAGATACAAGACGGCGTTCGTCGATCCGATGACGCCGTAGGCGAGCGTGCCGAGAATCATTAGCACGGCCGGGTTCTGCGCACCCGTTATCCCGAACAACGCGAGCGCTGCGCCACCGAGCACGAACGAACCCGCAACCCAGTTGCGCCGCCCGATGCGATCGATCGTAAACACGCAAACGAGCAGCAGAATCACTTGCGCGACGTTGTTCAGCGATGCTGCAAACAAGGCTGTTCCGAGCTCGAGCTCGTAGACCGTGTTGTATAACGTCGGCATCCAGTTATTGAGGCCATTCGCAATGAAATAGGCGCTTGCCCAGAGCGCCCATACCGTGAGCGTGCGACTCAAGTACGCGGGCGACAGCAGCTCCAGCCAGCGCGTCTTTTGTGCACGGTGCGCTGGCATGGCCGGTTTCGGTGGTGGTGGTGGTGGCGGCGGCGCGGGCGCAGCCGCTTGCGCGTCCGCTTTGATCGCATACGCGTTGCGCTTTTCCATGGTCTCGATGATTTGTTCGGCCTCGTCGAGGCGCCCGCGATTGATGAGCCAGCGCGGCGACTCGGGCAGCTTCGAGATCAGATAGGCGACGATGAGGCCCGGTATGGCACCGATCAGAAACATCGCCTGCCAACCCAGGGTCGGCACGACGACCCGCCCGATCTGCCCCGTGACCATGAGGCCGACCGGGAAGATCATCTCGTAGAGTAGAAAGAAGCGCCCGCGGCCACGCGCGCGTGACAGCTCGCTGATATAAGCGGCCGCGACGGGCATGTGCCCGCCGATTCCGATTCCCTGCAGGAACCTGAGCAACAGCAGCATCTGAAAATCGCCGGCAAAGACGCAGCCCAGGCTCATGATCGACATGATCGTCACGGCAGCCGTCGCACCGCGGATGCGGCCGTGCTTCTCCGCGAGGTTGCTGAACGCGAGCGCGCCGATCAGCTGACCGACGTAGCTCGCCGAGATCAGCACGCCGATTTGCGTGGGCGCGATGTCCCAGAGCATGACGAGCACGGGCAGCGCGAACGCGAGTGACAGCGCATCGAACGCATCGAAAAACGTGGCTGTGCCAATGACGATGCGCGGCTTGTGATGCCAGCGCCCGAACGGCACGGCCTCGATGCGCGCGAGCAGCTGCTCCGCGCGCTCGATGCTGGGCGCCCCGTGCGTATCCTCCGAGCTCGTCAAGCGCGCACCGGCTCGCGTTCTGCCTCCAGAGCGACGTTCCAGGCGTCATAGCCGTAGAGCCAGCTCGTATCATCGTCGCCGCCTTTCATCCATGTGTTGGCGCTCGAGATGGCTTGGATCTTCGATGTGCGCGGCTTACGCACTGCTTCGTAGAGCTCGAACGCGGCCTCGAGGTCGTCGCCGTCGAAGTGCTCGATGCACCGCGCGAGCACGGCGGCGTCCTCGATAGCGGTCGCGGCGCCCTGAGCCATGTAGGGCGTCATCGCATGGCAGGCGTCGCCGAGCAGCACGACGCGCCCGTCGCTCCAGCGCGGTAGCGGCTCGCGCTCGAGGATGGCCCATTTGTGACAATCGGGGCACGCCTCGAGGACGGCGCAGACATCCTCGTGAAAACCTTCGTAAGCGGCGCGCAGCTCCCCGACATCGCCTTTCGCTGACCACGATTCCTTGGTGAGCCAGCCCGCGGGCTCGGGCACGCTCGTGACGAAATAGACCTCGCTCTTCGCGGCGGTCACATAGTAGATGACGATATGGCGGTCCACGCCCCACCATTTCGTTCGCGATGGGCCGAGATCGCGGCCACCCAGCAGGCTCGCCGGAAACACGGCGCGATAGGCAATGCGCCCTTTGTGCAACGGCTCGTCGGGGCCGATGATGATGTCGCGCACGAGTGAATGCACACCGTCCGCACCGATGACGGCATCGGCCGTCGCGTGCGTGCCGTCCTCGAAGTGCAACGTCACGCCGCTGGCATTCTGATCGAGGCCGGCGAGCTTCTTGCCGAGCCGCAGTGAGCCCTCTGGGATCGCTGATGCTAGCGCATCGGTCAGATCGGCCCGGTGCATGCAGAGATACGGCGCACCGAACAGATCTGCGGGCATCGGCAACTCGCGCGTGACCTTGCCCGTGTCCCACTCACGGTTCAGATGCGAGTAAGGCTGAAAAGACGTGCGCAGCAGCGTGTCCTCGACGCCGATGCGGCGCAGCACCTTCATCGAGTTCGGCATCATCTGGATACCCGCGCCGATACGCGTAAACGCCGCCGCCTGCTCGTAGATGGTGACGTCGATGCCGAGCTGGCCGAGCGTCGCGGCGGTCGCGAGACCGCCCATGCCGCCACCGACGATCGCGATCGAGCGGTCTTTGAGACTCATGGATTTCCTTACACGTCCGTCGAGCGAGGCAGTTTACCTCAGCGTCTGACCGGCAGCATTGTTGGTTCCGCCGATCCGTGACTATCCGTTGACGCTCGCAGCAGCCTGCCCTAGGGTGAGTCAATGCTTCGGAGGTGATCGATGAACAAGGCCGCGCTTATTGCCGTCGCCGCCCTCGCGGGTCTAATCATAGGCTTCGTCGTCGCGGATCGTCCGCAAGGCTTTGCCGCGGTTCCCGGACTCGTTGGTGGGCAGGACCAAACCGGACCCTACGAGGCCGTGCCCGACTGGCCGAAACCTCTGTCGCAATTGGCGGGGCATGCGGACTGGACCTGGGGTGCCGTTCAAGGCATCTACGCCGAGAGCCCCGATCGCGTCTTCGTGCTCATGCGCGGCGAGTTGCCGGCGCTCGAGCGTCCCGAGGAAGTGCCCTACCCTGACGTCGGGCCGAGCTTGTCGTTTCCAGTATCGGCTACGCCGTTTCGCAACGCCTCCGTTGGGCCGATCACGAGCCCGGGAAATACGGGCTCGGACGGCTGGAACGAGTGGCAAGGCACGCTCGGCGTCGATGCGCGCTGGGAGCACTGCCTCATCGTCGTCGACCGGGATGGCAACATCGTCGAAGAATGGACGCAATGGGACCACCTCTTCCGGCGCCCGCACTCCGTTGCGATCAATCCTTACGATCCGGAAAAACACGTCTGGGTCGTCGATGATCGTCAACACGTCGTCTACAAATTTACGAATGACGGCAGCGAGCTCGTGCAGACGCTCGGCGTGATCGGCGAGCCCGGCGACGACGACGGCCACTTCAACCGGCCCACGTTCCTCGCCTGGCTGCCGGACAGCACGCTATTCGTAACGGACGGTTACGCGAACACGCGCGTCGTGAAATTCGATGCCGACGGTAACTTCCTGCTCACCTGGGGCGAGCCCGGCGATCCGCCGAACGACACCCGACCGGGGCGGTTCAATGCCGTTCACGGCATAGCGATCGATCCGGAGTCGCGGCGTGTCTACGTGACCGACCGGACGAATCGGCGTATTCAGGTCTTCGACGAGAACGGCGAGTTTCTGCATCAGTTCTCGACGGGCAATCCCTCGACACCGCAGTTTCTCTACATGGGCACCGACGGAAATCTGTGGATCGCCGACAATCAGACGAGCAAGATCGTGAAGTTCGATACCGAAGGCCACTATCAGTACTCGTGGGGCAGCCAGGGACAATGGCCGGGCGCGATGTGGAACGTGCACGGTCTCAGCGTGGATCAGGAAGGCAATCTCTATATCGCCGAGGTCAACAACGGCCGCGCGCAGAAATTCGTGCCACGCGCAGGCGCGAACCCGGATTTTCTCGTCGGCCTGCCGCTGCGCTCGGCCTGGGAGTAGCGAGCAGCTCGAGTGGAACTCGAACGAGAGCTGCAAATGCCGCCGAGCTTCGCTCGAGCGTTGCTCGCGTGTCTGGCAGCCTGTCTGTGCGCCGCGTGCTCCGGCGACGACGAACAGTTTCCTTCACGGCCGATTGACGTCATTACCCATGCCTCGCCCGGCGGCGGCACGGATATCACCGCTCGCAGCATGATTGCGGGCGCGCGCGAATCGCTCGGCGTCGGCATGGCTGTCGTATTCAAAGGCGGCGGCGGTGGCGTCGTCGCGATGAATTTCGTCGCCGATCGACCGCGCGACGGGCATACGCTC
>JBFJXA010000033.1:0-16224 GCA_041623375.1 Gammaproteobacteria bacterium
CAGGGGCGCGATCTTGCAGCGACGCTGAGCCTCTCGCCGGCTTCCACGAGCACGATCGCTGCGGCACCGTCGGCGCCCTCGCCAACAGCCGCGATCGTCATCGCGGCCTCGGCGCCGCACGCTATCGGCAGCGAGATGGCAGCCCTTTCCGGAGCGTCGCCCGTGGTTAGCGCCGATCCGGCCGTGCCGCAGTCACCGGCAACCGCGTCCGCGCTCGATGCCAACGGCGCGAAGCTCGCCTCGCCAGTGCCGGATACTGCAGCAGATAGCGTTCGCCTCGTAGCGAACGAGCTCGAAGGCAAGACGCCGGAGCTACTGCGCGATGCGCCTGCGCAGCGCTCGAGCGAGCAAACGACGGGCCGGGCGATCTCGGTGCGCGAGGCGCTGCAACCGCCGCCGACCGAGCTGGCGCGACAGCGACTGAGCGCGATGACGGCCGCCGATTCCGCGAGTGTTCCAGCGACGACGCCGATCGCAAAGGAGTTCCACCGGCTGGATGGCGCCCCGCGAGTGTCTGAGGTCGGTACGACGACACCCGGCGTCGCTGCGATCGTGACCGAGGCCAGCGCGGCGCAGTCGGTCGATGCGCCCAAGCTCGCAGCCGAGCTGCCCGCCGGCAACGAAGCGCGCCTCCCGGGCGCGCTCGCAGATCGTCTTCAGTGGATGATCGACCAGAATCTCGGTGAAGCGCGCATCAAGCTCAATCCGCCTCAGCTCGGGGCGATCGACATCAAAATCACCATGGCCGACGATCAGGCCTTCGTGCAATTCACGGCTTCGCAGCCCGGCGCCCGCGACGTGATCGAATCGGCGTTGCCGCGTCTTCGCGATCTGCTCGGGGCGGCGGGTCTCGAGCTCGGCGGCGCAACGGTCGGGGGTCAGACAACGAGTCGCGAGCAGGCTGAGGTGCGCTGGAGCGCGTTGCCCGAGCTCGAGCCCCTCGACGTGGGCGAGGCGCTCACGGGCGTCTCGCAACCGGCTCGGGGTCGAATCGACATCTACGCCTGACGCCATTTCGCCGGGCGCTTGGCGCGTATTTCGCCAGCGCCAATTTTTCGACGCGTGCCCGTTCGATGGCAAGTCTTTAATCTATTGAAATAATTAATATTTTCTTTGTCTCTACGCTGGCATGTTTCTTGGATAACCCAGTTGTCAGTTCAACACGAGTAGGAACGAACCCGTGGCAGACCAAGACAATGACGAAGCCGTAACCGAAGATGCGACCAAATCCGGCGGGGGGCTCGTCAAGTCCCTGGGGGCCGGTGCGGGCATTTTCGTCGCCGTGCTGCTTGCGCAGATCGTCTCACCACCGATCACGCGAATGCTCTACGGCGATCCGAACGCCGTGGCCGAGACCGAGGAAGCCCTCGAAGAGGGCGAGATGGAAGAAATTCCCGTCGAGCCCGTCAATCTCGACCCTGCGCTCTACGTGCCGCTCGACCCCGCGCTCGTCGTAAGTCTGTTCGGCGAAAATGGCGAATCGCATTTCCTGCAGATCAACGTGCAGGCGATGTCGCGCGTGCAGGCGCACGCCGACGCGATTCGCGATCACGCGCCGGCGATACGCAACAGTTTTCTGTTCGTCATTTCGAATCACTCCTATGACGACGTGCTGACGCCCGCGGGCAAGGAATCGCTGCGGCGCACGATGCTGGCTGCGGCGCAGGACGTCATGCGCAAGAACATCGGCGAGCCCGCCGTCGAGGACCTCTACTTCACGAGCTTCGTGGCCCAGTAGCGCAGATCGTGAGCGACGAGGTCGAAAAAGACGGCGCGCCGGGATCTGGCGATGAGGCGTCGAACGATAAGGAGCAGGATGGGGCCCTGCGTTCCAGCGCGGAGATGTCGAGCGAAGAGGTCGAAGCCCTGCTCGATCACAGCAAGAAAAATACCGGTGCGGCCAAGCCCGGAGAGGTGCAAACCTACGATCTGGCCGGTCGCGAGCGGATCATTCGTGGTGCGATGCCGACGTTCGATCGCATCAACGAGCGCTGGGTCGCTGAATTTCAGAAGACGCTCTCGGAGCGCGTGCGGCGTGAGCTCGATGTCTCCGTCGAAAACGTTCAGCCGATGGCTTACGCTGACTGGCTTGCGCCGTTTCCTGCTGCGAGCAGCCTGAACCTGCTCAGCGTCAAGCCCTGGGGCGGCACGGCACTCGTCGCGATCGACTCGCGCGTGCTGTCGGGTCTCGTTGAAGCTTTTTACGGCGGTGGCGCGCCGAAGGCAGAGGCACCGGCGAGGGCAACGCTCGGGCGAGCCGAAGAACGATTCAATCGGCTCATCGTCGATGCGTTGACCGATCGGTTCCAGGCCGCGTTCAAGCCGATCGCGCAGCTCGAGTTCGAATTCGTTCGTACCGAGCTCAACCCGCATTACGCCTCGATCGCAACGCCAAGTGAAACGGTGCTCGTGACGAAGCTCGAGATAAAGCTCGACGAGCTGGCCGGACAGCTCTGTCTCGTCATGCCGTCCTCGCTCGTGGAGCCCGTGCGCGAGCGGCTCGACGAGCAGTTGCGCACGGCCTCGCCCGAGCGCAAGGCGCAATGGCAGGGTGCGCTGCGCGCGCACCTCGCCGGGTCCGCACTCGAGCTCACCGGGGTCTTCTTCGAAGGCCAGATAACGATGCAAGAGCTGCTGCGGCTGAAGTCCGGTGACGTATGGCCGATCGAGATGCCAAAGACCGCCGTGCTTCGCGCCGGTGGCGTTCCGCTGTTGCACGGCAAATTTGGGCGATCGCGTGGTTACAACGCGGTCAAGGTAATCGCAGCCGTACAGCAATACGGCAATGACGCTGCGAGGAGAAAGGTCTAATGGCCGGTACCGAGCAACCGACGAATCCGCCTCAAAGCGCAGACAACAGCGCGCCGGCACAGTTCAACGAGCTCGCGGGCGAGGCGGCGCAGGGGGGAGGCGTCATGAATATCGACCTCCTGCTCGACGTCCCGCTCTCGCTGACGCTCGAGGTCGGGCGCACGCAGATCAGCGTCCGCGATCTCCTGGCTCTGAGCCAGGGGTCGATCGTCGAGCTCGAGAAGCTCGCGGGCGAGCCGCTCGACGTGCTCGTCAACGGCACGCTCGTCGCACACGGAGAGGTGGTCGTCGTCAACGAGAAATTCGGCATCCGCCTGCTGGACGTCGTCAGCCGGGCGGAGCGCGTCGGGACCCTGCAAGAATGACGACGAGATGCGCCATCGCCGCGATCCTGGCCTGCGCCGCCGGGCCGGCATGGGCGCAGGAGGGAGCGTTTCGTGCCTACGATCAGGTGCCGGGTGTTGCCCTGAGCCTCGGCGTCGTCGTGGCGCTCATCGTGGTCGCGGCATGGTTGCTGCGCCGCTCACCGCTAGGCGCGTTCGCGCGTGCAAACGGTCCGCTGAAGATCGTCGCGACGCTGCCGCTTGGTCCGAAAGAGCGGTTGATTCTCGTCGAGACAGGCGGCTCGCGCCTGCTGCTCGGCGTCTCGCCGGCCGGAATCTCGACGCTGACCGGGCCTTCGACGCAGAGCGACGCTCGGGCCCGGGGTGAGCCAATGGCGTCGGCGCCTGCGCCCGGGAAGCCGGCCGCGCGGTCGCGTCCGCCGATCGACCTTCGCGAGTTGTTGCAGGACCGGGGCTGAGATGCGCTACGCGATCGCCTGCTCGATTCTCTGTCTCGCCTCGGGCGCCGCCGTTGCGCAGGGCGTGCCTACATTGACGATCGGCCAGATCGGAAGCGGGCAAACGCTGTCGTTGAGCGTGCAGGTGCTCGCATTCATGACGGCATTGACACTATTGCCCGCGCTGCTGCTCTCGATGACGTCGTTTACGCGAATCATCATCGTGCTCGCCATTCTGCGACAGGCGCTCGGGACACCGCAGACACCGCCCAACCAGGTCCTCGTCGGTCTCGCCTTGTTCCTGACGTTGTTCGTGATGGCGCCGGTCATGTCGACGGCGTACGACAGCGCGGTCGCGCCCTACCTCGCCGGTGAGCAGCAGCCACTCGAGGCAGCGCAGCTGGCGCTCGACCCCGTGCGCGAGTTCATGCTGTCGCAGATGCGCGAAACCGACCTCGCGCTGTTTGCGGGCCTCTCGGGTCACGAAGACGTGGCTACTCCGGCGGAGCTGCCGATTTCCGTCCTCGTGCCGACGTTCATCACATCGGAGCTGAAAACGGCGTTCCAAATCGGCTTTCTCGTATTCATTCCGTTTCTCGTCATCGATCTCGTCGTTGCAAGCGTCCTGATGTCGATGGGCATGATGATGCTGTCGCCAATGCTGATCTCGTTGCCGTTCAAGATCATGCTGTTCGTCATGGTCGACGGTTGGTCGCTGTTATTGGGAACGCTCGCGGGCAGCTTCGCGGGCTGAGTTGACCATGTCTCCGGAAACAGTCGTCAATGTCGGCCAACAAGCTTTGATCGTCACGGCACTGCTCGCTGCGCCGATGCTGCTCTCTGCGCTCGCAGTCGGTCTCGTCGTCGGCATGTTCCAGGCCGCCACGCAAATCAATGAGATGACGCTGAGCTTCATTCCGAAGCTGCTCGTTCTCGCTGCCTCGATCTATCTCGGCGGCAGCTGGATGTTGCGTCTGATCGTCGGGTACACGACGACCCTGATGCACAACATACCCAGCATGATCGGTTGAACCATGGGACTGGAAGCGATTCTCGGTGTTGAGTTGAGCTCGTTCTTGTTCCCGCTATTCCGGGTAGGGGGGCTGATCATGGCTGCGCCCGTGTTCGGCTCACGCCTGGTTCCACAACGCATCAAGCTCGTGCTCGCCGTGTGCGTGACGTTCGCGATTCTCCCGACCTTACCGGCGATCAACATCGACAGCGGCCTGCTCGTATCGGGATTCATCGCAATTCAGGAAGTCCTCATCGGCGTTGCGATGGCGTTCGTGGTGCAGATGACCTTCGACGCGCTCGTCATTGCCGGTCAAACCATAGCAATGACGATGGGTCTTGGCTTCGCAATGCTCGTCGACCCCAATCGCGGCGTATCCGTACCCGTGTTGAGCCAATTCTTCGTCATCGTCGGGGTGCTCATTTTTCTGTCCCTGAACGGGCATCTCGCGCTTCTGCAGATGGTTGGAGAAAGCTTCGAGTTGCTGCCGGTCGGCGAGCTACTCTCTGTCGCGAGCATCTGGTGGCTGCTCGAATGGGGCTCGCAGATGTTCATTGGCGCCGTGAGCATTGCGCTGCCGGCGGTCGTTTCGATCCTTGTCGTCAACATTGCGTTCGGCGTCATGAGCCGCGCGGCGCCGACACTGAATCTATTCGCCATCGGGTTTCCATCGGCGCTCCTGCTGGGATTCATCGTGCTGCTGATCAATCTGGAAACGATCGGGGCGGTGTTCAGTGATCTCCTGAGCTCGAGCCTGTTGAGCGTCGTCGACATGCTGGCCCAGTAGACGCGGCTTAGAACGGATCAGCTATGGCCGAATCGGACACAACCAGCGACCAACGCACTGAGCAACCGACAGAAAAGCGGCTACGCGACGCGCGTGAGCGTGGCCAGATCCCACGCTCACGCGAGTTGAGCATGGCGCTCGTCATGCTCGCCGGGGCCGGCTCTTTTGTCGCGATGCGGCCGTACTACGGCAGGCACCTGAGCGACGTTCTGTCGAGCGGTCTGAGGCTCGATGCCGCTCGATTGCGCGACAACGAGTATTTGCTGCAAACGTTCGTCGAGGCGATCGGCAGCGGACTGGTCTTGTTGGCGCCCCTGCTCGTTACCGTTGTCGTCGCCGGCATCGTGGGCGCGCTCATTTTCGGCGGCTGGACGTTCAGCCCGCAGGCGCTCGCACCCAAGTTCGAGAAGCTCAATCCGATCGCAGGACTCAAACGCGTTTTCGGCTGGAACGGTTTGCTCGAGCTGGCCAAGGCACTGGCGAAATTCGTGCTCGTCGCAGTGTTCGCCATGGTCCTGCTCTGGGTGCTCGCGGACGATTTCGTCGGTCTCGGACGCCTGCCCGTGAATATCGCGCTGTCGCACGCCGGCTACCTGACCGCGCTGAGTTTTCTGGGGCTCTCTGCAACGCTGCTCATCATCGCGGGCATCGACGTGCCGGCGCAGTGGTGGCAGTTCCAGCGCAAAATGCGCATGACCCGTCAGGAGCTCAAGGAAGAGTTCAAGGAGACCGAAGGCAGGCCCGAGGTCCGCTCGCGCATTCGGGCTGCGCAACAGGAGCTCGCGACGCGGCGCATGATGGAAGCGGTTCCGAAGGCGGACGTCGTTGCGACAAATCCGACGCATTACGCGGTCGCCTTGCGCTACGACGCATCGCGGATGCGCGCGCCGCGCGTCGTTGCGAAGGGCGCGGATCTCGTCGCATTGAGCATACGCAACGTTGCCAAAGTTCACGGCGTGCCGTTGTTCGAGCATCCGCTGCTGACGCGGGCTCTCTACTACACGACGGCAATCGGCATGGAGATTCCACCGCGTCTCTACATGGCCGTCGCCCAGGTGCTGACCTACATCTACCAGTTGCGTGACAACGGAGCAACGGGCCCGCGGGCACCGCGCCAGCCGGATATCGAGATCGAGCCCGACGTGTTCACGGATCCGTCGAGCGCTCGCGGGGAGGCTGAAGCGTGAGCGAGCTGATCCTTGCACGTCTCGGTGAGTTCCATCGACTCGGACTCGGTGTGCCGCTACTCGTCATGGCGTTGCTGGCGATGGTCATTCTGCCGTTGCCGCCATTTGCACTCGATGTCTTTTTTACGTTCAACATCACGTTGTCGCTGATCATCGTACTCGCGGTCGTCTACATACCACGGCCGCTCGACTTCGCCGTCTTTCCGACCGTGCTGCTCGCGGTCACGCTGTTGCGGCTCGCTCTGAACGTTGCCTCGACTCGCGTCGTGCTGCTCGAGGGTCACACCGGCCCGGATGCGGCCGGCAAAGTCATCGAGGCATTCGGCGCCGTCGTCGTCGGCGGCAACTACGCAGTCGGCCTGATCGTGTTCTTTATCCTCATCGTCATCAACTTCGTCGTCGTGACGAAGGGCGCGGCACGCGTTTCGGAAGTTACGGCGCGTTTCACGTTGGATGCGATGCCGGGCAAGCAGATGGCGATCGATGCGGACCTCAACGCCGGCGTCATTACACAGGAAGAGGCACTGAGGCGGCGCAACGAGGTCCGCGAGGAAGCGGATTTTTACGGCGCGATGGACGGCACCAGCAAATTCGTCCGCGGCGATGCCATTGCCGGCATCCTGATCCTCGCGCTCAACGTCATCGGCGGGTTGTTCGTCGGCGTTCTGCAACACGATCTCGCTTTCGCAGATGCGGGGCGTTTGTACACGCTGCTGACGATCGGCGATGGGCTCGTTGCACAGATTCCCTCGTTGCTGCTTTCGACCTCGGTGGCGATCATCGTTACGCGAATGTCGCGGGCGCAGGCACTGACGGAGCAGGTCATCGAGCAGGTCTTTTTCAGTCCGCGGATTCTCATGACGGCAGGCTCCGTCCTCGCGCTGCTCGGCCTCTTGCCGGGCATGCCCAACGTCGCTTTCTTCAGCCTCGGCGTGGCTGCGCTCTACGCCGGCTATCAACTGCAACGCCGCGCCGCGGCGGCGCCCATTGAGGTGCCCGCGCCCGCGCCGCCGCCGGTCGCCGAGAAGGCCGAGCTGACCTGGGATGATCTGGCGTCAGTCGATCTCATCGGGCTCGAAGTCGGCTACCGGCTGATACCGCTCGTCGACCGCAATCAAAACGGGCCGTTGCTCGGCCGGATCAAGGGCGTGCGGCGCAAGCTCTCGGAGGATCTCGGTTTTCTGATCCAGCCCGTGCACATTCGTGACAACCTCGAGCTTAGGCCGAACTCTTATCGCATTTCCGTGCTCGGTGTGCCGCTCGGCGAGGGCGAGGTTCAGATCGATCGCGAGCTCGCGATTAATCCGGGACACGTCTCGGCGACGTTGACGGGCACGCGAACCACGGACCCGGCGTTCGGGCTCGAGGCGTACTGGATCGAACCGGCCGCGCGCGAGCATGCGCAGCAGCTCGGGTTTACTGTCGTCGACGCGAGCACGGTCGTGGCGACCCACATCAGTGAGTTGCTCAAGCGCAACGCCCACAAGCTGCTCGGGCACGAAGAGGTTCAGGAGCTGCTCGACCGTCTCGCCGCCAAGGCACCCAAGCTCGTGGAAAATCTGACGCCCAACGCATTGCCGCTCAGCACGGTCGTGCAAGTGATCCGCGAATTGCTCGCCGAGAAGGTGCCGGCCAGAAACATTCGTACGATTGCCGAGACTTTGACCGAGCAGGCCGTCAGTACGCAGAGCGTGCCGGCGCTGGTCGCGAGTGTGCGCGAAGCACTAGCGAGCGAAATCGCGCAAAGCATCTTCGGTCTCAGTGATGAGCTCGCGGTCATCACGCTCGAGCCGTCGCTCGAGCAGTTGCTCAACGACAGCGTCGAGCGCGCCGGAAACGGCACGCCGACGTTCGAGCCCGGGCTCATGGACAAGATTCACGAAGCGTTGACGCAGATCGCACGACGCCAGGAGACGGCCGGCAGCCCGTTCGTGCTGATCGTCAACACGAAGCTGCGGCCGTGGCTGGCGCGGCTGACGCGATTCAGTCTGCCGGAGCTGCACGTGCTTGCCTACGGCGAGATTCCACAGGACAAATCGCTGCGTGTCATCGCGTCCGTGGGCGAGCACTAGCGTGAGGAGACGGAGATGAACATCAAACGCGTCGTTGCCGGGGATATGCGCAGTGCCCTGCGGCTCGTCCGGGAAACGCTGGGTCCCGATGCCGTAATTCTGTCGAACCGCCAGACCCGAGAGGGCGTCGAGGTCATTGCCGCCATCGATTTCGACGAACGGCTGTTCACGCAGTCCGAAACTCGGGATGAGCTCGTCGATATCTCTGGCGCCGATCCGGTCGCCGAGCCTGAGCCGGACACGCCTGCGAAGACTCGGCCAACAGATTATGAGCGCATCGTCCAGCAGCTTCAGGAACGCGCGCCATTGATCGAGCCCGTTCACGAGTCTCGCCCGCGGCGGGGCGCTTCCAGAGACGACGACTCGGTCTCGACCGAGCTCAAGGATCTGCGCGAGCTCCTGGAGACACAACTCGCGAGTCTGGCGTGGAACGATCTCAACCGTAGAAAACCCCTGCGCGGGCGCGTGTTGCGCCAGTTCGCGAAGTTGCGCATCGATCCCGATCTCGCCCAGGAGCTTGCGGATGCGTTGCCGCCTGGTAACGGCAAGCGCGACGACTGGCGAGTGCCGTTTCGAATGTTGACAGAGCGAATTCCCGTCGCCCGGCGCGAGCTCGCGGAGGCGGGAACGGTTTTCGCAGTCGTCGGTCCTACGGGCGTGGGCAAGACGACGAGCATTGCCAAGATTGCTGCCCGCTACGTGCTCAAGCATGGCGCGCATACGCTCGGGCTCGTGAGCACGGACACCTATCGAGTCGGTGCACGCGAGCAGCTGCTCACGTTCGCGCGCATTCTCGGCGTCCCGCTGAACGTTGCCGAAAGCGCCGACGAGCTGCGTGACGTGCTCGACAGTCTCGCGAACAGAAAGCTCGTGCTCATCGACACTGCCGGCATGAGCCAGCGCGACGTCAGGCTCGCTCAGCAGTTTGCGACGCTGAAGCTGGCCGGGCATTCGATTCACCCGGTGCTCGCCGTTTCGGCCGCGACCGAGCGAGCGACGCTGAGCGAAATCTACGAGGCGTTCAAGGCGGTCGACCCGAAGGCGCTGATCGTAACGAAGGTCGACGAGGCGACGACGCTCGGCCCCGTGATGTCCCTGGCGATTCGCAGCGAGCTGCCGATCGCTTACCTGTCGGATGGGCAGCGCGTCCCCGAGGACATACATCTCGCCGGGCCGAAACGGTTGTGGCTCATGCAAACGGCGATGCAGCTCGCCCGCGAGCGCGGTATGCCCGTGAGCGAGGATGATCTCGCAGACAATTTCGGCACTTTGGAGTTGGCCGCCAATGCGTGAGCTCAGTCTGGATCAGGCGGAAGGCCTGCGCCGCGTGCGTGCCGGGCGCGGCGTCAGCGTCATTGCCGTCACTGGCGGCAAGGGCGGCGTCGGCAAAACGATGACAGCCGTAAACGTCGGGACGGCGTTGTGCGAGATGGGTCGGCGAGTCATGTTGCTCGATGCCGATCTCGGCATGGCCAACGTCGATCTCGTTCTCGGCCTGCGCGCGCAGTTCAATCTCGAGCACGTGATCGACGGCGACTGCGCGCTCGAGGATGTCGTTCTGACGGCGCCCAGCGGCTTGCAGGTCGTGCCCGCGAGCTCCGGAAGCTTCTCGATGGCGAACCTCGGCATTGCTGGCCAGGCCGGCCTGATCCACGCCTTCAGCGATCTCATCCAACCGCTCGACGTGTTGCTCATCGACACGGCGGCGGGACTGAGCGAGAGTGTCATGACGTTCAGCACGGCGGCTCAGCGCGTGCTCGTGATCGTCTGCGACGAGCCTGCCTCGATCACCGACGCCTACGGCTTGATCAAAGTGCTGAGCCGGCGCAAGCCCAACGCCCAGGTCGAGATCGTCTCGAACATGACGGAGTCGGCCAGCCAGGGACGGGAGCTTTACGAGAAGCTCGTGCGTGTGAGTCAGCGGTTTCTCGGCATCAGTCCGCGCTACCTGGGTTGCGTGCCTCGGGACGATTTTCTGCGCAAGGCCGTGCAGCAACAGGTCGCCGTCGTCCAGAGCTATCCGAGCAGCTCGTCCGCGCGCGCGTTCAAGAAATTGGCCGAGGACGTCGATAAATCGAGTAGTAAGAACAGGCTAAATGGTGGCCTGGAGTTTTTCGTCGAGCGTCTCGTCGGCGCCGAGGCCGCCCGCCAGGAAGACATGTTCCGATGAGTGCAGGTTACGACACCCCCTCTGCGTTGGATGCAGACGCGCTGAGCGAGCTCGTCACCGAGCACGCCGAGCTCGTTCGGCGTATTGCTTACCATTTGCTGGCGCGACTACCTTCGCACGTCGAAATCGACGATCTCATCCAGGCCGGCATGCTCGGCTTGCTCAGCGCGGCGGAGAACTACTCGGCATCGAAAGGCGCCAATTTCGCGACGTATGCCGGCATCCGCATTCGCGGCGCGATGCTCGACGAGACGCGCAAGATGAGCCATACGCCGCGCTCGACGTTTCGTAACGCCAAGCAGATTGCAGAAGCCATCCAGGGCGTCGAGAGAGAGACCGGACGCGATGCACGCGACAGCGAGATTGCGAAGCGACTCGGTATCAGCATGGATGAGTTTCATCGCATGCTCGAAAGCGCAGCGTCGACGAAGATGCTCAGTTTCGACGAGTTGGCCGGCGAACGACGAGAGGGGCCGGGGTTCGTCAGCGACGACGAAGCCGGGCCGCTCGAGGCGCTCGAGGCCGAGGAGTTTCGCCGCGATGTCATCGCGGCGATCGAGCGCCTGCCTGAACGCGAGCAGCTCGTGCTGTCGCTGTACTACGAGCAGGAGCTCAATCTTCGCGAGATCGGCGAAATCCTCGGTGTCGGTGAATCTCGGGTGTGTCAGATCCACGCGCAGGCCGTGCTGCGTATCCGGGCACGTGTCGGCGAGTGGCTCGACAGCGACGAACGCTAACAGCGGGAGAGACAGATGGCCGATCTCGATCCAATCAGCGGGCTACGACCGATTCACCCCAACCAGCAGCGTCAGCCCCGGAAGAAAGAGGACGAGAAAAAAACGTCAAAGGAGCCGCCGAAGAAGCCGCGCGACGACTCCGATCACCAGGTCGACGATTATGCGTAGGCCGGATGTTCCGCCAGGCGGTTGCTGCGCTGAGCAACTTTAATTGCGAGCGACGAGCGAAGGACGGAGGACATGAACTATGACTGTGAGTGACACGGTGCTGGACGCTGGCATCCTTCTTCGGTTCTGGCTCTTCCAGGCAACCCTGAACTTGGGCTTCCCTCGAGCCATAGGATCGGCTATGACTCTCAGTCCAGCCCGGCGTCCAGGGCGCCCTGTTCTTCGCCATCACCCGAAGTCCCGACGAAACATCCGGCCTGATTCCCGATGATCCTGAGCTTCCTCGAATCGGACATGGCAGCGGCGCTGGGCGCCGGCTTAGCAGTGCTGGTCGTCTACGAGATGTTGTTTATATTGCCGATGCGCCTGCGTATGCGGCGCCTGCGTCGCCGTACGCTGGCTTACGAGCGCGCGCTCGACACCCTGCACGAGTCCGTGCAGGCGATGGCCGCGCGTCTGACCGAGGAACGCAGGCGATCCACCGCGCAGCTCGTACGCGTAGAAGAGCGCATTGCACAGCTCAATCTCCGGACTGATGCGCGCCCCTACGAGCAGGCGATCGCGCTCGCCGAGCACGGCGCGGAGCAGACCAGCCTGAGCCGCACGCTGGGTTTAACGCAGGGGGAAGCGGAGCTCGTCAGCCTGCTGCACGGTAATCGTAGCCGGCAGCGTGGACCCAAGCAGGCCTAGCTCGGGCCTTCAGTCGGGATGCGCCGTTAATCGGCGAGCGGGTGACACGGTCGGCCCATGCGTCACGGGTCGGTGGTCTGGAATGTATCTTCGTCCTCACCTGCTGCTGCGCCGACCCAGCTTTCGTGACGCGCTTGGGTGGGCAGCAATGTGATATCGATACGCCGGTTGCGTGCGCGGTTCTCGGGGCTGTCGTTGTCGGCGCGAGGCTGCGTATCGGCATGCCCCGTAATCATGATGCGTTGAGGACCGACGGCGTTGTCGAGCAGCGCATGCGCGACCGAGGCCGCTCGCGCGGCAGATAGATCCCAGTTCGATCGAAAACGGCCGCGTGAGATCGGGACGTTGTCCGTATGGCCAGAGACGATGATCGCGTTTGGCAGATCTGCAACGACGTCGCCGATGGAAACGAGCACGGGCACGAATTCATCCTGCACGTCGGCTTCTCCTGAGGCAAACGAATCCTGCTCGAGAATCTGGATGACGACGTTGTTCTCCTCTTCGCGCACGAGCAGATTGCCGTTCGCAATCTCTTCCTCGAGCCGCTGACGCAGGGCCTCGGCAAGCTCGCGGGCGATTCGCTCCTGCCGCTCGAGCTCTTCGAGCTCTTCGAGCCGCGTGGTGTCGCCGACGTCCAGCGTATTCATGTTCGAGTTGATCGTGAACTGGCGGACCGTGTTGACGGCCGTCGGCTCGGGTCTGCCGGGGCTGAACTCGCGTGCGATGATGCTCGTGCCACGCGGCATCGTTCGAACCTCGATTTCGGTCTGGACGCCGAAGGCGTTCTGCACCGACCCGGCGAGCTCTTTGAACTTGGCGACGTCCATCTCGGAGAACGACAGCATCAAGACGTAAAAGCACATGAGCAGCGTCATGAGATCGGCGAAGGTCATGACCCAGCCGGGCAGACCTCCTGCTTCTGCTTCTGCTTCTGCTGCGGACATCGTGAGCCGGTGATCGCCGCGCTAGGCAGCTTCACGTTCCTCGTTCGTGCGTTTGCTCTTCGGCAGATACGTCGTGAGCATGTCCTGGATGACACGCGGGTTGCGGCCGTCCTGTATGCCGAGAATGGCATCGACGATCAGCGACTTCGCAAGCCGCTCCTCGGTGCTGCGCAGCGCGAGCTTGTCGGCAATGGGCAGCGCAATCATGTTCGCGATCATCGCGCCGTAGAGCGTGGTCAGCAGAGCGACCGCCATCGAGGGACCGATCTGCTTGGGGTCGTCCATGACCGTCAGCATCTGCACGAGACCGATCAGTGTGCCGATCATGCCCATGGCCGGGGCGACGTCGCCGATGGCTTTGAAGATCGCCTGTCCGTCCTTGTGCCGGCTGACCGTCAGGTCGACTTCCTTCGTGAGCACGGATCTGACGACATCCTGGTCGTGGCCGTCGACGACGAGGTTGATGCCTTTCTTGAAGAACTCGTCCGGTACCTCGGCCTCTTCGAGCGCGAGCAGGCCGTTCGATCGAGCCTCGTTGGCGAGCTCTACGGATTTGTCGATCAGGACGCTGGGCTCGGGAACTTTGAAAATAAACGCTTTGAGCGCGACGCGCGCGGCGCTGAGAAACTGCCCGAGGCTGAACTTCATCAGCGTGACGAGCAGCGTACCGACGACGACGATGACGAGCGATGGGGCATTGACGAAGGCACTCGGGACGCCGCCCATTCCGATCGCCACACCGACTGTGAGAATCGCCCCGACCATGCCGATGAGGGTCGCCAGATCCACGAATATTCCTTATTCCGCCAAGTTCGCCAGTTCGTCCTGAACTACACCGACAGCAAGCGTCCTCGCTGAGCAGCGTGGTTGCATGTTTTGTCGGCATCTAACGCCGTTTCTTTAGCGTTCAGCGGGCCGGTTGGCGGACCGGCGTCACACTTTCCGGCGTTGTCCGAGCACAGGGGCAAATTATGTAAAGAAACTCGGCTGCCGGAGCGTTTGCGAGCCTCAAGACCGCGGCGCATCGTCCGACATAGACAGTCATACCTTGCAAGGTTTATGACGAATGACGAGTCAGCCCAAACGCGTCCTGAGCGCGGATCTATCGTCTATGCGTTTTGCCGACCCGCTCGAAGCGGAGTTTCGGCGCGCACAGGCGGATCGCACGCCGACGATCGTCAGATTGCCGCTGTGGATCGCGCTGCTGCTCGTCAGTGTGTTGAGCGGGCTCGACTGGCGTGCACTTCCGGCCGAGCTCGCCGTGCAAACCAATTTCGTGCGCCTCGGTCTCGTCGCGCCGCTGCTCGTCCTGAGTCTCGTTGCAACGTATCCGGGTCGTCTGATCCAGCACGCTGCGCAGCTACGCAATGTTACCGCGGCGGTCTGGACGGTGGCGACCGTCGTGCTCGTCTGGCTCACGCGGGACTGGGATCCGGGCGCCGGCGTTCTCTGGGAGGCGCTGGCAGTCACGCTGTTTCTCTATCTGCTGCTCGGCCTCGGCCTGGCACCGGCGCTGCTGTCGGCAAGCGCTATTCTGTTCGCGGTGTTTCTGTTTCGTATCGGCGACAGCACGCCGGCGACGGCGTACGGCCCGGTGCTGCTCACGTTCGCCAACATCATGGGCGCGCTCGCGAGCTTCAGAATGGAGCGAACGTCGCGTGCCGTGTTCCTCGAGCGCGAGGTCGTCAGTCTCGTCGTCGGCACGGACTCGGACACCGGGATCCCGAACCGCCACGTGTTCGATACGCACCTTCGCAGTATCTGGCGCCAGGCGCGGCGCGAATCGAAAACAGTCGCAGTCATGCTCGTCGAAATCGATTTTTTCGAAAGCTACAGACGCCGCTACGGTCAGCAGGCGGCCGACACGGCGTTGCGCCGGGTCGCGCACGCCGTCATGAGCTGCGCGCGGCGCCCACTCGATCGCGCGGCCCGCTTCGACGATTCGCGCATCGCGTTGGCGTTTTTCGATCCCGGGGCCGAGTTTCTCGAGACGGTGGCGGGGCGCGTGCGCTCGGAAGTGGCGCTGCTGGACATACCCAACGAGGAACCCGAGGCGAAAGGTTGCTTGACCGTCAGCGTCGCCGTTGCCTGTATGCAGGCGCAGCCGGGGCTGTCCGAGGACAATCTGCTCGATGAGGTCACCGAGGGACTGACCAGCGGCGCGCCGGAACGCGCGCGCGTCGTCGTGCGCGCGGAGGACATCTCCGAGACCGCGATCCTGCGCGGACCGTGGAGCAGCGCGCAGCCGAGCTGAGGCGCGCTATGAACGGTTCACGCGCTGCACGATGAGATTACCGACGCAGCGGTGTCAGGCTTCGCCGAGCGCGCGCGCGCTCAAGCCCCGGGCGACGGCGCCACTTTGATCGTAGACGCTGTCGTGGCTGCCGCGGAGCATGTTCAACGCGAGCAGCACCTGCTCCCGACGCGCATTGGCCAGAGCGCCGTTGCGTTGATTGCGCTCGCGGCACTGCTCGATGAGCGCGAGCATTTCGGACCAGCTCGAATCGGCGCCATCTGCCGCGCTCGAGTGTCCAGGCACGGCCAGATCCTGACGTGCGCGCTCGAGCGTCTCGAGATCCTCGATGACGCGCGCCTTCTCCGCGCTCGCCCGATTGAGGCGCTCGGTATCGCCGTCGAGCAGCGCCTGGTATTCCAGATCGAGAATCTCGAGCATCGACTCGGCGGAGCCGACCTGCTCACGGATAACGCGCTGCAGGTCTGTCTGGTCTTGCGCTGTCGGTGAGGCGCTCATCTCGACGGCGTTAGCTGAGATCCTGCTCCATGCGAAGGAGACGCTCGGCGATCGTGGCCGCATCGATCTCGTAGGCGCCCGAGTCGATCGCTTCCTTGAGGGCAGCGATTCGC
>JBFJXA010000034.1:0-15762 GCA_041623375.1 Gammaproteobacteria bacterium
AGCGCATGTACGAGTTTCTCGATCGGTTGATCAACGTTGCAATTCCGAGAATTCGTGATTTCCGTGGCTTGAACGCTCGGTCGTTCGATGGCCGCGGAAACTACAGCATGGGCGTCAAAGAGCAGATAATTTTTCCGGAGATCGACTACGACAAGGTCGACGCGATTCGAGGTCTCGACATCGCGATCACGACTACGGCACAAAACGACGAGCATGGGCGTGCGCTATTGGAGGCGTTCAGCTTCCCGCTGCGTGCCTGATGGGGTTTTAGGAATGGCAAAGAAATCGATGCTGGCTCGAGAAGTCAAACGCGCAGCGGCCGTGAAGAAATATGCGGCCAAGCGGGCGGAGTACAGGCGGATAATCCGTGACCCGAAATCCACGGACGAGGAGCGTTATCAGGCGCAGCTCAAGTTACAGGCGCTGCCGCGGGATGCGAGCCCGAGCCGGTTGCGCAACCGTTGCGCGATATCGGGTCGGCCGCATGGCTACTACCGGAAGTTCGGCCTTGCGCGGAACAAGCTGCGAGAGGCGACGATGCGCGGTGAGATCCCTGGCGTATCCAAGGCGAGCTGGTAATCGGAGTAGTTCGACATGAGCATGACTGATCCTATCTCCGACATGTTGACACGCATTCGCAACGGGCAAAAAGCGAAAAAAGTCGTCGTCTCGATGCCAGCTTCGCGCGTGAAGCTCGCGGTTGCCGAGGTGCTCGTCGCCGAAGGCTATGTGACCGACGTCAGCGTCGAGGGCGAGGGCGCAGGCCGCACGATGACCGTGACGTTGAAGTATCACGAAGGCAAACCCGTCATCGACCGCATCGAGCGCGCGAGTCGCCCCGGATTGCGTTACTACGCCGGCGCGAGTGATCTGCCGAAGGTTCAGGGCGGGCTCGGCGTTGCTATCGTCTCGACGTCAAAAGGCGTCATGACGGACCGGCAGGCGCGCGCCGAAGGGCATGGCGGAGAAATCCTCTGTCTGGTGTCTTAGGGCGAGATCGAGTGACAAAAGATGTCTAGAGTTGCCAAAGTTCCGGTTGCACTGGCGAAGGGTGTCGAAGTCGACCTTCAGGGCAACGCGTTGACCGTAAAAGGCCCGAAGGGAACGCTGAGCCTCGAGTGTAACCGCGAGGTCGAGGTTACGAGCGAGGGCTCGGAGATCGCCGTGAAGGCACGTTCCGGGAGTCGGTTCGCGAACGCTATGGCCGGGACGACTCGCGCGCTGATCAACAATATGGTGACTGGAGTCAGCGCCGGATTCGAGCGCAAGCTCGAGCTCGTCGGTGTCGGCTATCGCGCGAGCGCGCAGGGCAACAAGATCAATCTAACGCTCGGGTTTTCGCATCCTGTCGTCTATGACGTCCCGGAGGGCGTTACGGTCGAGACGCCGAGTCAGACGGAAATTATCGTCAAGGGAGCCGACAAGCAGCGCGTCGGCCAGGTCGCCGCAGAGCTGCGGGCGTACCGTCCGCCGGAGCCCTATAAAGGCAAAGGTGTTCGCTACTCGGATGAGCGCATCGTCATCAAGGAAGCGAAGAAGAAGTAGCAGGTCTGGTCATGGATAAGAAACAGAAACGTCAACGCAGAGCGAAGCGCACGCGGGCTAAGATCCGGGAGCTGCGCGTCAATCGCCTCTGTGTGCATCGGACGCCACGGCATATCTATGCGCAAATCATCTCGGCCGAGGACGGCCGTGTGGTCGCGGCCGCCTCCACACTGACGAAGGAGCTGCGGGAGTCGCTCAAGGTGACGAGTAACCGCGACGCTGCTGCGGCTGTCGGCAAGCTCATTGCGGAAAAAGCCAAAGCCGTCGGTGTCGACAAGGTCGCATTCGATCGCTCCGGATTCGTGTTTCACGGGCGTGTCAAGGCGCTCGCGGATGCCGCGCGCGAGGGCGGCTTGGACTTCTAGTTCGGAACAAAGTACATGGCAAAGACAGAAGAACTCCAGGAAAAGCTCGTCGCGGTCAATCGCGTGGCGAAGGTCGTCAAAGGCGGTCGCCAGTTCGGCTTCACGGCGCTCACGGTCGTGGGTGACGGCGACGGTCGTGTCGGCTACGGCTACGGCAAGGCTCGTGAGCTGCCGTTGGCCATACAGAAAGCGATGCAGGCGGCGCGCAAGAATCTGCGTTCTGTAAATCTCAAGAACGAGACGCTGCAGTACCAGATCAATGGGCGCCATGGTGCAACGCGAGTATTCATGCAACCCGCGTCCGAGGGCACGGGCATCATCGCCGGGGGCGCAATGCGCGCCGTATTCGAGTGCGCCGGTGTGCGCAACGTGCTCGCAAAGAGCTACGGCTCGCGAAACCCGATTAACGTCGTGCGCGCGACTGTCGAGGCGCTCGTAGACATGCGCTCGCCCGAGCAGATTGCCACGAAGCGCGGCAAGAGCGTCGAAGAGATTCTTGGGTAGGTCGGATCGTGGCCAAGAAGCAAAAGCAGCTGACAGTCACGCTCGTGAAGAGCAAAGACGGCCGCAAGCCCGGCCATGCGGAATGCGTCGCAGGTCTGGGCCTGAGGCGTATACGGCATACCGTTACTGTGGCTGACACGCCCGAGAACCGCGGGATGATCGATAAAGTTTCCTATCTCCTGCACGTCGAGGAACAGTAGATGCGCTTGAATACGCTCAAGCCCGCAAAGGGCGCGAAAAGATCTGCCAAGCGCGTCGGTCGCGGTATCGCTGCAGGTCAGGGCAAGACGGCCGGGCGCGGCATCAAGGGTCAGAGCTCGCGTTCCGGCGGCTACCACAAGGTTGGATTCGAAGGTGGCCAGATGCCGCTGCAGCGGCGTCTGCCGAAGGTCGGTTTTCATTCGAAGAGCGCGCGGCTAAGCGCGGAAGTTCGGCTGCACGAGCTCGGCAAAGTCGACGGCGATACGGCCGATCTCACCGCGCTCAAGGCTGCCCGCATCGTGCCCAAGCAAGTCAGGCAGGCAAAGGTCATTGCGTCAGGCAAGATCGAGCGCGCCGTCAAGGTCGTCGGCCTCAAGGTCACGGCCGGCGCGCGTAAGGCGATCGAGGCCGCCGGCGGTTCGGTGGAATAGATAAATGGCTAAGACAGGCACGGCAAATCCGGCAGCACTGCTCGGCGAGGCAACCCGCTTTGCCGAGCTGCGTCAGCGCCTGTTCTTTTTGATCGGCGCGCTCGTCGTTTACCGTATCGGCACTTTCATTCCCGTGCCGGGGATCGATCCGGTCGCGCTCGAGCAGTTTTTCGATGCGCAGTCCGGCACGATTTTGAGCATGTTCAATATGTTCTCGGGCGGCGCGTTGTCGCGCTTGTCGATCTTCGCGCTCGGCATCATGCCGTACATTTCCGCGTCGATCATCATGCAGATGGCGACGCACGTTGTCCCGACACTCGGCCAGTTGCGCAAGGAAGGAGAGGCCGGTCGCAGAAAGATCACGCAATATACGCGCTACGGCACGGTCGTGCTGTGCACGTTTCAGGCGATGGCTGCGGCCACGGCGTTGCAGAATCAGGGCGTCGTCGTCAATCCCGGCTCGAACTTCGTCCTGATCGCCGCGATCACGCTCGTGACGGGCACGATGTTCCTCATGTGGCTCGGCGAGCAGATCACCGAGCGCGGCGTCGGCAACGGCATCTCTATGATCATTCTCGCGAGCATCATCTCCGGACTACCGGCGGCGATCGGCGGCACGCTCGAGCTCGTGAGCACGGGCGGCATGAACCAGGCGATGCCGTTCGTTCTCGGTATCCTGATCCTCGGCGTGACGTTTTTCGTCGTGTTCATGGAGCGTGCGCAGCGGCGTATCACCGTGAACTACGCCAAACGCCAGCAGGGCCGGCGACTCTACGCAGGGCAAACGTCTCATCTGCCCTTCAAAATTAATATGTCGGGCGTCATTCCGCCGATTTTTGCCTCGAGCCTGATTCTGTTTCCCGCGACAATTGCGAGCTGGTTCGGTACGAGCCAGGCGGTCTCGGGACTGCAACGGATTGCTGCGAGCCTGTCTCCGGGGCAACCGATTTATATCCTGTTGTACGCAGCGCTGATCATTTTCTTCTGTTTCTTCTATACGGCGCTCGTGTTCAATTCACGCGAGACGGCTGACAATCTCAAGCGCTCGGGTGCGTTCATTCCGGGCATTCGTCCCGGGCACCAGACTGCCGAATACATCGACAGCGTACTGACGCGGCTCACTTTCTGGGGCGCGATGTATATCACGGGTGTCTGTCTACTCCCGGAATTCATGATTCTGCAGTTCCAGGTGCCGTTCTATTTCGGCGGCACGTCGCTGCTGATCATCGTCGTCGTGTCGATGGATTTCATGTCGCAGATGCAGGCGCACATGATGAGTCATCAGTACGACGGGCTGCTGAAGAAAGCAAATCTTCGGGGCTACGGGCGCCGAAACGTATAGGGTTCGAAGAGGATCGATCCATGAAAGTCAGAGCTTCGGTCAGAAAAATCTGCCGCAACTGCAAGATCATCCGCAGGCATGGCGTCCTTCGGGTCATTTGCTCGGATCCGCGGCACAAGCAACGCCAGGGTTGAGGAATAGGGCATGGCACGTATTGCTGGAATCAACGTTCCCGACAACAAGCACGTCGGGATCGCCTTGACGCACATCTACGGCGTTGGTAGGACCCGTGCGCGGGTCGCCTGTGAAGCGGCCGGCCTCGATCCGACCGTGCAGGTCAAGGAACTCACGGAGCCCGAGATCGCCAAGCTCAGGGATATCATCGCGAAATTCACGGTCGAGGGCGACCTGCGCCGTGAGACGGCTATGAACATCAAGCGGCTCATGGACCTCGGCTCCAATCGTGGCATACGCCATCGCCGCGGCCTGCCGCTTCGTGGTCAGCGCACGAGAACGAACGCGCGCACACGCAAGGGACCGCGCCGGCCGATCCGCAAATAGCTGGATGAACGGCGCAACGAACGGGAAACAGTAACGGAGACGAAATGGCTCAACCGACCCGACCGAAGAAGAAAGTGAAGCGGCAGATACTCGATGCCGTCGCTCACGTTCATGCTTCTTTCAACAACACGATCATTACGATCACCGATCGCCAGGGCAATGCGCTCTCCTGGGCCACGGCCGGTGGTTGCGGTTTCAGGGGCTCGCGCAAGAGCACGCCGTTTGCAGCTCAGGTCGCGGCAGAGCGCGCGGGCACGGCCGTGAAGGACTACGGTGTCAAGAACATGGAGGTTCGTGTCAAGGGTCCGGGTCCGGGCCGGGAGTCGGCGGTCCGCGCGCTCAATGCCGTGGGATTCAGGATTACTTTAATAGACGACGTGACACCGATTCCTCACAACGGTTGTCGGCCGCCGAAGCGGCGTCGCGTCTAAACGGTATCAGCGATGGCAAGATATAGAGGTCCAACATGTAAGCTCTCGCGACGAGAGGGCACTGATCTGTTTCTCAAGAGTGGTGTAAAGCCGCTCGAGGCAAAATGTAAGCTCGAGGTCCCGCCGGGCGGGCCCGGTCAGCGGCGTTCGCGGCTGTCCGACTACGGCTTGCAGCTACGTGAGAAACAGAAGCTCCGCCGTATGTACGGAGTTCTCGAGCGGCAGTTCCGCAACTACTACAAGAAGGCTGCAAAGGGCCGCGGCTCGACCGGCGAGAATCTCTTGAGGATGCTCGAATCACGTCTCGACAATGTGGTTTACCGAATGGGCTTCGCCTCGACACGCGCAGAAGCGCGACAGCTCGTCAGCCACAAGGGAATCAGCGTCAACGAGCACATCGTCAACGTGCCGTCGTTCCAACTCAAAGCTGGTGACAAGATTGCGGTTCGTAATCGAGCGAAGGAACAGACGCGAATCAAGTCGGCGTTGGATATTGCGACCCAAGTGGGATTTCCCGATTGGGTTGAGGTCAATGAGAAGGCGATGGAGGGTGTGCTGAAGGCACTGCCGGAGCGGGAAGAGATTCTGCCCGACATCAACGAGAACCTGGTCGTCGAGCTCTACTCGAAGTAAAGCGAGGAATCCAAATGCAGGAATCAGCAACAGAATTCTTGAGGCCACGGACCGTCAAGGTTCAGCCTCTGAGTCCGAGTCACGCGAAGATCACGGTGGAGCCGTTCGAGCGCGGCTTCGGCCATACGTTGGGCAATGCGTTGCGGCGCGTGCTCCTGTCTTCGATGCCGGGTGCGGCCATCGTCGAGGCGGAGATCGAAGGCGTATTGCACGAGTACACGAGCATCGAGGGCGTGCAGGAAGATGTGGTCGACATCTTGCTGAATCTCAAGGCCGTCGCGATCAAGATGCACAGTCGCGAATCCGCGGAGCTCTCACTCACGAAGAAGGGTCCCGGTCCCGTCCTTGCCGGCGACATCGTCTGCGACCACGATATCGACATCGTGAATCCGGATCTCGTGATCGCTAATCTTACGCAGGCCGGCGAGCTGCGTGCGTTCCTCAAGGTCGTCCGCGGACGAGGCTATCAGCCGGCCGTGCAGCAGAACGTTTTCGAAGAGCAGACTCGCCCGATCGGCCGGCTGCAGCTCGATGCATCGTTCAGCCCCGTTCGCCGCGTGACCTATACGGTCGAGAGCGCGCGAGTCGAGCAGCGTACCGATCTCGACAAGCTCATTATCGATATCGAAACCGATGGCACGATCGATTCCGAGGAGGCTATTCGGCGGGCCGGCAGCATTCTGAAGAACCAGCTCGAGGTGTTCGTCGACTTGCAAGGCGAGGACGAAGCCGGTTTCGGCACGGCCGAGACGCTCGTCGATCCGATCCTGCTGCGCGCCGTCGACGAGCTCGAGCTCACGGTGCGATCGGCGAACTGCCTCAAGGCAGAGAATATCAACTACATCGGCGATCTCGTGCAGCGTACCGAGGTCGAGCTGTTGCGCACGCCGAATCTCGGTAAGAAGTCTCTGACCGAGATCAAGCAGGTACTCGAGACGCACGGCTTGGCGCTCGGTATGCGTCTGGACAACTGGCCGCCGCCCGGGCTCTACCCTGAGGAAGAGCCGGCCTCGGTCGCGTTCTGAGGACGAGGAATATCCAATGCGCCATAGAAGGAGCGGCCGCAGACTCGGCCGAAACTCGGCACACCGCAAGGCCATGTATCGCAACATGGCCGCGTCGTTGCTGACTCACGAGACGATCAAGACGACGCTGCCGAAGGCCAAGGAGCTCAGGCGCGTCGTCGAGCCGCTCATTACACTGGCCAAGCAGGACGGCGTCGCGCGGCGGCGCCTGGCGTTTGCGCGGCTGCGGGACGATGTCGCTGTCGGAAAGCTCTTCGCCGAGCTCGGTCCGCGCTACAAGGATCGGCCCGGCGGCTACCTGCGGATCCTCAAGACAGGCTTCCGCGCCGGCGACGCTGCGCCGATGGCGCTCGTGCAACTGCTCGATCAGCCCGACAAGCCCGAGACCTCGACGACCAGTCAGTAACTCGCGGCGGTCCCCGCTCCGGTCGATCCCTCAGCCATCTGTGTTTCTCGGAGCGCACCCGCTCACCGAGCGACCGATGCCATCGTCACGATCCGGATGATATATTCCGTGGAGCAGACCAATTAGCCGAGCGCTGACGTCGGCGTAAACGACGCGCGGGTCGGCCGGGGGAATAAACCGTTGAAGGCCGCAAGACTAGAACACGTGACGGTTTTGGCCGTTACCGCTGTCGTTGGCGTCGGCGTCTCGATGACCCCGGCCCTCGGCCAGGCCCCGCCGTCGGCGCTCGTCAATCAGCAGGAGCAAGCTGCCCTGGAGGCGGCTCGAGCGGCGTCGCCGCAGACTGCGGAGACGACTTACGCCTATTTTCAGGACGACGCCGAGGCGTTTCTCGCAACCGCCGTCGAGCGTGTCTGGGACCCGACGCAGCCCTATCCGGAGCCGCCGCGAACACCCTGGGGCGACCCGAGCCTGCACGGCTATTGGTCGTTCGCGTCGTACACGCCATTCGAGCGCCCGGAATCCCTTGCCGGTAAGACGTTGCATACCGTTGAAGAAGCCATCGAGATCTTTCAGCGGCAAGTTCATGCGGACGCCTCATTCGATCCGGCGGAGGTGCACTACGATTGGGCCGAGTTCGGGCTCGATAACTGGCAAACGCCGATTCGGCCGAACCGCCGGACGTCGCTGATCGTCGATCCGCCTAACGGCAGGCTGCCGGCCCTGACGCCCGAGGGACTGCAAAGATTTCGAGCGCAGCAGCGGCGGGACACTCTGAAGTCCCGAGGTCTGGCCGAGCGCTGTATATCGGGGAACGACGGGCCGCCGAATGTGCCCTTCACGCAGAACACCGCGCACTCTCGCATCATACAGACGCAGGACTATGTGTTGCTGATTACCGAGGAAAACAGCGACGTGCGTATTTTTCCGCTCGACGACTCCGCTCACGTGCCGGCCGGTATTCGCAAGTGGCTCGGCGATTCACGAGCCCGTTGGGAAGGCGATACGCTCGTCGTGGAGACGATGAACTTCCACGAAGAACGCGGCTGGGAAGGCTCCGCGGGTGACATGCACCTGATAGAGCGATTCACACGCGTCGCCGACGACATACTGTTGTATGAGGCAACCGTCACCGATCCGACCACATGGGAGGCTCCGTGGACCATGGAGTTGCCGCTGCCGAGAATGGATATCGAAAGGCTCTACGAGTTCGCCTGCCACGAGCACAACTACGGCATCATCAACGTCGTCAGGGGCGCGCAGCAACGCGCAGCCGAGTACGAGGCGCAGCTCGCTAACTGATAATGTCAGCATCGAGTTCGTGACGATGGCCATCGAGCGTCTCGAGCCACGAGACGAATGACTGTCGATCATGTCGTTCCTCAGAGAAATCAAACGCCGCAAGGTCTTTCAAGTTGCCGCAGCCTACGCCGTGATCGCCTGGTTGCTCGTGCAGATCATCACGGCAGTCGAGGAGCCGCTGAGTCTTCCCGCGTGGTTCGATACGGCCATTATCGTGTTGCTCGCCGCAGGGTTTCCGATCGCGGTGATCCTGGCTTGGGCATTTGATGTCACGCCCCAGGGGATCGTCCAGACACCCACCGCAGCTCGGCCCGATGTCTCCGTGGACGCGCAAGTGCCGGAATCGCCCACTCAACAGCGGCACGAGCCTCTACCTAACTCCGTTGCCGTGCTTCCGCTGCAGAACTTGAGTCTCGATGCCGGCGACGCGTTCTTCGCCGCGGGTGTCCATGAGGCGATCCTGAACGAGCTCGCGAAGATCAAGGACCTGCATGTCATGGCACGCACATCGGTCATGCGCTATGCCGACGAACAGACACCGATCTCGCGGATCGCGCAGGACCTCAAGGTCCAGACCGTTATGGAAGGCAGTGTTCAATATGCCAACGGCCGCGTGCGCATCACGGCGCAGCTCATCGATGCGGCAACCGACGCTCACCTGTGGTCCGAGAACTACGACCGCGATTTTGACGATATCTTCGCGATTCAGACCGATATCGCAACGCGCATAGCCACGGCCTTGCAGGCAGAGCTCACGCAAACCGAGCAACGGATGTTGGATCGATCTCCGACACAATCACCGGAGGCTTACGCGCTCTATCTCAAGGCGATCACGTTGTCGGCCATGCACGGAGGGCTCGAAGTCACCGACGAGATGAGCGCGCGTTTTCACGGCTATCTCGACGAGGCGCTGGCGCTCGATCCGGACTTTGCGCTCGCCTATGCGTCGAAGGCCCGAGAGTATGCCTACTCGATCGCGCGGCCGATCCGGCTTCCCGATGAGCTCACGGTTGTCGTGCGCGACGAGCTCGCCAGGAAGAACGCGCAGAAGGCACTGAGCCTGGACGGCGACTGCGGCGTTGCCTACGCGGCGCTCGGCGTCGCCGATCGTTTCGCGCGCCGCGACGAGGAGGCCGAGCGCGCGCTCAAGAAGGCCCTGTCGCTGACACCGCAGGATCCGCGTGTGCTAAGGGACCTCTATTTCTTCTATTACTTCCGCGGTCGCTTCGAGGATGCGGCGACGCTGGCGCGCAAGCTCGTCGACGTCGATCCCGGCTTCGGCAGCTTGCTGCTTGCGGAAGCACAATGGTGTTCGGGCGATCTCGACGCCGGGCTCACGACGATCCGGAAGGCACTGGATCTGTTGTCGAACGTCCACTTCGTTCGTTGGGCTCGCGGCGCCCTGTTGCTTCTGAAGGGCGAGCACGAAGGCGCCGTGAATGAATTTAAGATTGCCGAGACATTGAACATCGCAGCTACACCCATGGGTATTGCCCAGTTGGCCTGGGGATACGGACGGCTCGGGCGAACAGACACGGCTCTCGATCTGCTGGCCAAGCTGACAGAGTTCGCCAAGGAGTGGACCGTCGATCACGGCAGCTGGGCCATGACGCAGCTCGCCGCGGGTTACCATGCAGAGGCTTTGGCATCATTGCGTAGGGCTGCGGCGGACACGATGCCGGGTCCGGAAGTGAGCACGGGGTTCCTCGCATACAATATTCTCGAGGATCCCGTCCTCGAGCGGCCCGAATTCGTCGAGGCGAGAAGAGCGCTCAGGCTCGGCTGATTGCTAGAAAGCGGCATCTCCATGGTCAAGACGATAATGAGTTTCGCCCAAGCTAGGCAACGATCTCTGCGATGGCTGTTGCTCCTGCTATGCAGCGCGCCGCTGCAGATCTCCGCGCACCACTCGGTGACGTTCTATAGCGACGACCTCGTAGAGATTGCTGGAAAGCTCACTCGGATCGACTGGCGCAATCCGCATATTCGTTTGACGCTCGAGGCGACGAACGACAGGGGTCTGACCGAAACCTGGCGCATGGAGGGCAGCTCGATCTACAACCTCGCGCGCAGCGGGATTACCGCGGAGACATTCGAGATCGGTCAGGATCTCGTGATCACGGGCCATCCCTCGACGCGCGAGGAGCACATGTTGCTGCTGAACGGGATCTTGCTTCCAGACGGGCGTCAGCTCGAAATGTGGATCCAGAACGTCACGCGTCTCGAGAGTGACTCGCGAGTCGTCGATGCGGCCGCCGAAAATCGTGGCATCTTTCGTGTCTGGAGCGTACCGGCGGCGAATCTTGCCAGAGCGCTCGGCCAGCTCAGGGATCAGCCTTTCACCGACACTGCGATAGCGGCCCGCGCCGACTGGGACCCGCTCGACAACTTCGCGACGCGCTGCGAAGCCGAAGGCATGCCGCGCATCACCGTCAATCCGCACCCATTCGAGTTCATCGACCACGGCGATACGATTACGCTGAGAACGGAGCTGTACGACATCGAGCGGACCATTCACATGGACCGCGTCGCCCCTGCGGAGGACGCGCCGTGGTCGAGTCTCGGTTACTCGGTTGGCG
The DNA here is from genome assembly GCA_041623375.1 of Gammaproteobacteria bacterium. GTDB lineage: Bacteria > Pseudomonadota > Gammaproteobacteria > Steroidobacterales > Rariloculaceae > JAHEEM01. The sequence continues at coordinate 11,266 of JBFJXA010000034.1, forward strand.
CCTGGGAAGACGGCGATCTCGTCGTCCACACGACGCGCGTCAACTGGCCGTATTTCGACAACGCCGGTACGCCGCTGAGCGAGAACGTCGAGATCGTCGAGCGCTTCACGCTGAGTGAAGACCAGACACGGCTGGATTTCGAGGTCACCGTGACGGATCCGTCGACGTTCACGCGCCCGGCCGTGCTCACGGGCTATTGGCTCGCGCTCGGGGACACGATTGCACGCTACGATTGTGTGCCGCTCGACAATTAGAATGAATGGGCGGCGCGAGAAGTCGCACGTCCACCGTTAATATAAGTCTAGTCCGATCGCCAGGGGATTCTTCATGACGAGATTCATACGGCATTGTGCTTTGTTCGCGGCCCTGCTCGCCGCGATCGGCGTATACGCTCAGGAAACACCGGACACGATCCTGCTTAACGGCAAGATCGTAACGGTCGATGACTTCTTCTCGATTCAGGAAGCCGTCGCGATCGGCGGCGAGCGAATCGTCGCAGTCGGTGCGAGTACGGAAGTTCGAGCGCTCGCCGGGCCGGGAACGACGATCGTCGATCTCGGTGGACGCACGGTCATTCCCGGGCTCATCGACAACCACAATCACATCATTCGCGCCACGGAGTATTGGCCAAACGAAGCGCGGCTCGACGGTGTCACCAATCGCCTCGAAGCGCTCGCGCGCCTCGAGGCCAAGGCGGCCTCGCTCCCGCCCGGCGAGTGGCTCATGTCGCTCGGCGGCTGGACCGAGGCGCAGTTCATCGGCAACCGCGCCGATTTCACGCTCGAGGAGCTCGACGAGATCTCGCCGGGCAGGCCGGCATTCATCCAGTCGACCTACGATCACGCGTTCGCGAACACGCCCTGGTTCGATGCCATGAATATTCCCGTCAACGCTACGCGCGCGGAACGCGATTCCTCAGCTGGCCTTGCAGCGCACGTCGTCCGCGACGAAGCCGGTCGCGCGACGGGACGGCTCAACGGCGGCATGCCGATGATCCGTCTCGCGATTGCCGGGTTTCCCGAGGTGACCGCTGACAAGCAGGCGGACGCGATTCGCCAAGCCCTGAGTTATCTGAACAGCATTGGGTTGACGAGCATCTACGATCCCGGCGGCGTCGGTATCCGCGGCGAGAGCTACGCGCGCCTGCGTGGAATGGCTGACACGGAAGGTCTGACGGTACGCATGTTCCATACGCTCGGCGGGGGTGCACCGGACACGCCCGAAGCCGCGGCGGCGGTCGTCGCCGATATCGAGGCGTCGCGGCCGTTTCAGGGCGACCACGTCATGGACCTGCTCGCCGTCGGTGAGATCTACTACGCGCCGTTCCACTGGGACAGTCTGTTCGAGCCCAGAAAGCCGATCGGGCAAGATCTGGAGGCGGGCCGGCAAATACTCGCGGCTGCGGCCGAAGGTGGCTGGTCCGTCCAGACGCACGCCTCGCAGCCCGAGACCATCGATCTTCTGCTCGATGTCATGGAGGAGATCAATGCCGAGTATCCGCTGCGCCAATTACGCTGGTCGATTACGCATGCGGACCTCGTGGGCCGGGCGCAGATCGAGCGCATGCGCCATCTGGGCATGAACTTGCAGATGCGCAGCATCTCTGTGACGGCGCAGCCGCGGCGTTACCGCCTGCTCGAGGAAATGGGCGATGCTGGCCTCGATGTGCCGCCACTGCGCATGATCGAGGAGAGCGGCATTCCGTGGGGGCTCGGCACGGACGGCACGAAGGCCGCTCAGATCAACCCGTTCATTACGCTGTGGTGGGCCGTGACGGGGCTGGCGCTGAACGGTGATCGCGTCATGCGTCAGACGTTGACGCGCGAGGCAGCGCTCATCGCGCACACGCGTTCGAACGCGTACCTGATGTTCCAGGAAGCCAACCTCGGCGCGATCGAGCCTGGGCTGTTGGCGGATATGCTCGTGCTCGACCGGGACTATCTGACCGTCCCGGTCGATGAGATCAGAGACATCGTGCCGACGGCCACGATCGTCGGCGGACGTCTCGTCTGGGGCTCGCTGTAAACGAACCGTAACTCAGGGGCTGCGCGGCCAGATCCGGCGGCGCAGCCGGCGCAGCGTGAGCTTTTGCCAGATCCTGCGAATCGTTCTCGCGACGCGCTCGGTGGCCGTGGGCTTGTAGAGTGCGGCGTCCTCGGGCGACAGGTTCTCGAGCTCACGTCGATTCTTGAGCTTGACCCACGCGTTGTAGTCGTATTGGTGCATCCAGCGATAGATGGCGTTCGACCACGGCAGTGTTCCACGCTTCTCGATACTCGCAACACCGAAGTCGACGATATAGGGCTGCTCGTCCGGACCGATGAGCAGATTGTCTTTGCGCTTCAGATCCCCATGGGCGACACCGCGCGCATGGATACCGTGCAACGTATCGAGCAGCCTGACGAAGTAACGACTCCAGTCTTCGAGACGGTTCTGCCCGCGCCGAAACGTCGTGCCTTCGATGTGCTCGAGCACGAGCGTATTGCCGTCAATGAGCCCGAGACAGCGCGGAATACCGGGAACGCCATCGATGATCGAATAGATTTCGTGCTCCCGTCGGATCGCTGCATCGCTGAGTGTCCGCCAAGGCCATACGCCGCGCGATTGCTTCACGACGAAGTTGCCGTAGGGCGATCGATATAGGATGGTCACGGCCTGATAACCCTTGCCGAGGGGCATAGCGGCCTCGGCCGGTGCCGTCGCCAGCCACGCTTCGAAACGCTCGAGGTTCCCGACCGCAGCGCTATCGGCCGCGGCATCGCCGTTCAGATCAGCGGCCATGCGAGATAGGCGAGCCAGAACAAAATGTAGGCTACGATGAGTGGCTCGCCGTTCTGTCGGAAGCTTTTCTTCAGCGACCAGCCGGCTTCGTCATCAGCGAGTCCGGCGGCACCGGCAAGCCGCGGCATGAGTGCGGGTACCTCGGCTGCCCAGGCCTCCCAGCGCTCACCGAAGATCCCACGCAGCTTTCTGTCCTCGTACTCGATCGCGGTCGGGTAGTAAAACCAGAAAAAAACGAGTGCGACGACCGCCGTCCACCAGACCGCGGAGGCGATAGAAAACCCTATGATTATCAATATATTGCCAGTGTACAGCGGGTGTCGGACGAGGCCGTAGGGGCCGCTCGTCGCGAGTTGCTTATTCTTTAATATATATCCGCTCGCATACGTTCGCGCGGCCGTGCCGATCAGCACGAGGGCACCGCCAACGATCAGGGTCAGCGGCACGGCGGTTCCGACGGCCGCAAACCAGGCGATCAGGACGAACGCGAGCAACTGCCGCGATGCTTCGTGATAGCGAAGCTCGCGAACGATGCGCGCCGGCCCGCTCAACTCCGGAAGGTCTCTGGTTCTATGTGACATGCTCGGGATACCCAGCGCGAGATGTTAACGGGCGCACGGTCACTTCATCAAACTTGCGCGTGCGCAAGCGCCGGCCGCGACAAATTGCGGTGTCCGCTCTCGGTCACGAGCACGTCATCCTCGATACGGATACCGCCGAAGCGAGACAGGGCATCGACCTCGCGCCACTCGATCGTGTCGGCGTGCTCGCTCGTGCGCAATGTTTCGAGCAGTGAGGGAATGAAGTACAAGCCCGGCTCGATTGTGACGACGAAGCCGGGTTCCAGCGTACGCGTGAGACGCAGCATCGGATGCTCGACGGGCGGCTCGCGCGTGCTGCCGTCGGCGCCGGCCATGTGGCCGCCTGCATCGTGAACCTGCAGCCCGAGCAGATGTCCGAGCCCATGCGGAAGAAACGTACGCGTGATGCCTCGCTCGTGAGCCTCCTCGGCCGGGCACCGAACAAGGCCGTGCGCGTGCAGGACCTCTGCGAGCAGTGTGTGAGCAATTTCGTTGAGCGCGACGAAGTCGAGCCCGGGCTGTACTCTGTTGCAGATCTCCTGCTGCATGGTATCGATCGATTCGATGAGAGCTTGCATCGCCCCCGCATCACGGCAGTACGTGCGTGTGACATCTGACGCATAACCGTTGTAGCTCGCACCCGCGTCTATCAGGAATGAGCTCGGCGTACCCGGCTGCGTATGCGCGAGGTTCTGATAGTGCAACACGGCCGCATTCTCGTTGAGTGCGACGATATTGAGATAGGGCAGCTCGGTTTCGCGTTGCGCGCTCGCTTCGCAGTAGGCCTGGTGAATCGAAAATTCCGATGTGTCTTCGTCGTAAGCGCGCCGTGCTGCGATATGGCCCCGCGCTGCGATTGCATTGGCTTCGGCTATGCAGGCGATCTCGTAATCCGTTTTTCGAGCTCGACGGACGTCGAGTGCTGCAAGCAGAGCCGGGTCGTTCCAGACGACTGCGTCGCTTAGTTCGCCTTCCGGCGTCCCGATCGCCGCGACCCGTCCCGACAGAGGACTAAGCGCAGCGGTACGGGTAGGCAGATCGTCGACGCAGTCGAGATCAAAGTGCTCGAGCCACGCGCCTGTGGGCGGCGCGGGCGGCGCGTGCCAGAAACTTTTGTGCTGAAAGTAAACGAGGC
>JBFJXA010000035.1:0-15454 GCA_041623375.1 Gammaproteobacteria bacterium
CCTCCAGAGGGCGACCCGAGTTTAACAGTCCGAGAAAGAGGCCGGTGCCGATGACCGTCGACCATAGGCCGCCGAGAACCATTAGCACGACGACGGGTACGGTGAAGATCGAGCGATCAGGATCACGAGGGGGCGTGCGCATTAAACCGGGTGCAGGCGGATCCGTGGCAAGGGCGATCGCGGGCAGCCCGTCTGTTGCGAGATTGATGAACAGAATTTGAACGGCCGTCAAGGGCAGGGGTAACCCTGCTAGCGTAGCAACGGCAATTACGCCGATTTCACCGATGTTTGCTGACAGCAGAAACATCAGAAACTTTTTGATGTTGCTGAATACTCTTCGGCCCTCGGCCATAGCGCTGACGATCGAGGCGAAGTTATCGTCTGTCAACGTCATATCGGCTGCTTCGCGACTCACGTCGGTACCCGTCAGGCCCATGGCGATGCCGACGTCGGCCTTTTTGAGCGCCGGCGCGTCGTTGACACCGTCGCCCGTCATCGCGACGATGGCGCCGCGCTTCTGCCACGCATCGACGACGCGGATCTTTTGCTCGGGCGAGACGCGTGCATAGACCTCGATGCTTTGCACAACCTGCTCGAGCCGTTCATCGGACATTGTCTGGAGCTCCGCGCCGGTCACGACTCGACCCGTCGTCAGCAGGCCGAGCTCGCGCGCGATGGCCGCGCCCGTCTGCGGATGATCACCCGTGATCATGACCGGCTTAATGCCGGCTGCGTTGCACGTTGCGATAGCCTCGGCAACTTCCTCACGCGGTGGATCGATCAGACCTGCGAGCCCGAGAAAAACCATGTCGTGCTCGGCCGCGGCGGGATCGGCTGTCGGCTTGTACGCGACGGCAAGCACGCGCAGGGCGTCCTCCGCCATCGCAGCGCTCGCGCGCTCGAGCATCTCGCGGTCATCCGGGTGCAGCTCTACGATGTCGTCGCCGCGGCGTTGCATGTGACAAGATGCAAGAATGACCTCGGGCGCTCCTTTGGAGTACGCAACGATTTCAGATGCGCGGCGGTTCAACGTTGTCATGCGCTTGCGCTCGGACGAGAACGGAATCTCATCGACTCTCGGTGCCTGCGCTTCGAGGTCGGTCTTTGCAATGCCGGCTTTTGCTGCAGCCGTAATGAGTGCGCCTTCGCTCGGATCTCCGTTAACATCCCAGCGTGAATCCTGCTCGACGAGTTCCGCATCGGAGCAAAGCACGGCAGCTTCGAGAAACTCGCGCAACGCCCCATCGGGCTCGATGCTTTTTCCGTCGACGGAGAACTCACCCGTCGGCGCATAGCCTGTGCCCGATAGCCTGACGAGTCGACCGTCGACCCAGATCCTGCGCACGGTCATCTCGTCCTTCGTCAGCGTCCCGGTCTTGTCGGTGCAGATAACCGATGTGCTGCCGAGCGTCTCGACCGCCGGCAGATAGCGCATCAGTGCGTTGCGTTTCGCCATTCGCTGGACGCCGAGCGCTAGCGCGATCGTCACGACCGCCGGTAGGGCCTCAGGCACGACGGCAACGGCGAGCGCGATGCCGAAGATCAGCATTTCGAGCAAGGCGGCACCGCGGAGCACGCCGATGAGAACGACGATGCCGACGATTGCCAGCGCGACGATTGCAAGGACCTTGCCGAGCCGGTCTAGGTTTCGTTGCAGCGGTGTCTTCGGGTCCTCGAGCACAGCGAGCATGCCGCTGATCTTGCCGAATTCCGTCTGCATGCCGGTGGCAACGACTAAAGCTTTGCCGCGTCCATAGCTCACGGTTGTGCCCGAGAAAAGCATGTTATTGCGATCGCCGATCGCCAGTGCCGGGCTATCGAGAACTTCGGTTTGCTTCGAGGTCGGGACGGATTCGCCGGTCAACGAAGCCTCGTCCACTTGGAGATTGTGGGCCTCGAGCAGGCGCGCGTCCGCGGGTATCCGATCGCCCGCGCCGACGAGAATGATGTCGCCCGGAACGAGCTCGCGCGCAGGTATGCTCTGCTCGGCGCCATCGCGCAGCACTTTGGCTGTGGGCGCGGCCATTTCATGCAACAGAGCGATCGCACGCTCGGCGCGGTATTCCTGGAGGAAGCCCAGCAAGATCGCGAAGCCCACGATGACGGCGATTGCGGTCGATTCGACCGCGTAGCCGAGCCCCGCAGAGATCGCGGTGGCGATCAACAGGATCACGATGAGAGCACTCTTGAACTGACTTGCGAGCACCCGCCAAGCTGAGACTTGCTCGCCAGCCGTCAGCTCGTTCGTGCCGTAGCGATCGAGCCGCTGAGCTGCTTCGGCGCCGCTCAAGCCTTCCGCGTTCGCGGCGAGCGTCTGCAGCGCATCAGCATCGCCCAGCAGATGCCATTGCGGGGGGGTCTCGTTCATTGCCTATTGCGTGGAGTGCGAGCTGGTGGCTAAGTGTACGCAGGAACGCTCGGCGTTACAGTGAGTCGCCGGGATCGAAATTACGACGTAGACCTCGCGAAATATTGGAATGCGGAAACGGCAGAGGCATGAGCAACGTGGTCGAGCAGAAACGCGATGACAGTCGTTGGGAACACTTCGATCACGGCGCCGATATCGGGCTGCGCGCGCAAGCCGACAGCCGCCCAGCGTTGTTCGAGCTCATGGCCGAGGCGCTAACGGCCGTTGTGACGCCGCCTGAGCGCGTGAGAGGCGAGGTCGAGGTCGCAATTCACTGCGAGGCGCCGGACGATGCGCTCTTACTCGTTGACTGGCTCAACGCACTGGTCTTCGAGATGTCCACGCGCGGACTGCTATTTTCGGAATGGCGCGTTGCGCTCGACGATCATCGGCTCGATGCGACAGTCCGGGGGCAGGCCATCGATCGCCGGTCTCACGAGCCGGCTGTCGAGGTCAAGGGAGCGACGTATACGGCGCTGGAATTCGAGCAGCTGCCGAACGGGCACTGGCTCGCGCAGTGTGTCGTCGACGTATAGGCACTGATGGATATTACCCGTCTAGCGCAGGAGAACGAGTTCACCTGGCGTATCGAGCCCCACGGCAGCATGCGCGTGCCGGGTCTGATTTACGGCGACCGCGAGCGGCTCGAGGCCATGGACGCGAAGGTCTATGAACAGCTCTGCAACGTTGCAACGTTGCCGGGCATCGTTGGCGCAGCCTATGCGATGCCCGATGCGCACTGGGGCTACGGTTTTCCGATCGGTGGTGTCGCTGCGTTCGATCCTGCTCAGGGCGGCATCGTCTCGGCGGGTGGCGTCGGCTTCGATATCTCCTGTGGCGTGCGCGCCATGCACACCGGCCTCAAGCTTGCGGACATCGAAGGCGTGAAGGCTCGGCTCGCGGACGAGCTTTTTGCAACGATACCGGCCGGTGTCGGCAGCACAGGCGCGCTCCGTCTCGATGATGCGGAGATGGCAGCGATGCTCGAAGGCGGCGCACGCTGGGCCGTCGGGCGCGGCTACGGGACGCCGGCCGATCTTGCACGAATCGAGGAGCAGGGCTGCATCGCGGGTGCAGAGCCGCAGCATGTCTCCGACCGCGCCAAGGAGCGCCAGCGCCGCGAGATGGGGACGCTGGGATCCGGCAATCATTACCTCGAGGTCCAGCACGTCGTGCGAGTGTTTGCACCGGACATCGCTGCTCAGTACGGCCTGGAGCAAGGCGACATCGTGATCAGCATCCACTGCGGCTCCCGCGGCCTCGGGCACCAGATCGGGACTGACTATCTGCGCGAGATGGTCATTGCCGCACCCGGATTCGGACTCGAGTTGCCGGACCGCGAGCTGGCGTGTGCGCCGATCGTCTCCGAGCTCGGTCAGCGTTACCTCGGGGCGATGCGCGCGGCAATGAACTGTGCGCTCGCGAACCGTCAGATTATCACTGATCTCACGCGCGAAGTTTTCGCGGGCGTAGCGCCCGACGCTACGCTCGAGCTCCTCTACGACGTGTCGCACAACATCTGCAAGGTCGAGACTCACGACGTGGACGGCCGCGCTCGTGAGCTTTACGTTCATCGCAAGGGCGCGACGCGGGCCTTCGGGCCAGGGTCGTCCGAGATTCCCGCGCCGATCCGCGCCGCCGGGCAACCCGTGATCATCGGCGGCTCCATGGGCACGGCGTCATACGTGCTTGCGGGCGTGGCACAGAGCGAGGCGCGCGCGCTGAGCTCGGCCTGTCACGGTGCCGGGCGCTCGATGAGCCGCACGCAGGCGCGCAAGCGCTTCCAGGGCTCGCACATCATCAAGGTGCTCAAGCAACGCGGCATCCTAGTTCACAGCCCGTCACTGCGCGGTGTCGCGGAGGAAGCGCCCGAGGCTTACAAGGACGTCGATAGCGTCGCCGACATCACCGAAAGCGCGGGTCTCGCGCGCAGGGTCGCGCGCCTCGAGCCCGTCGTCTGCATCAAAGGTTGATGACCGTGAATGCCTGCACCGCCGTGATCAGCCCGTCAGGTGGTGCTTGCCGATCAGGCTGACCGAGGAAGCTTGTGGTCCTTTGTCGCCTGCCTCTTCGTCGAACCGGACCTCGGTGCCGGGTTCGAGCTCCTCGAGCTTGGCGTTGAGCAGGCTATTGCGATGGAAGTAGATTTCACGCCCGTCCGCGGTAGCGATGGTGCCGTAGTCTTCGTCCGCGTGAATCGATGCAATGCGGCCGTGGGGCGGTGTCTCGTGATGCTTCACCTTACCGCGGCGCACGCGTGTATGGTCCTGCAACTGCCGTCCGGCGGCGCGAAACGCGTCGCGGATCGCCACGTAAAGATCCTCGTGGGCATGGTTTTGCCCGGGGTCGCGACTCACGATGACGTTCTTGCCCGGGACCTGGATCTCGACCGATACATGGTAGAGCGTACCTTTGTTGCGGTGTTTGTGGGGTGCGTCGATCCGGACCTGACAGCCTATGATCTTGTCGGCGAATCGTTCGAGCTTCTCGGCCTTTTCGCGCACAGCGGCCTCGACGGCGGGCGAGGAATCCATGTTGTGTACGGTAATCTCGAGTGGTACTGGCATCTGGGAAAACCTCCTCAGCTCATATTATATGTCGTCCTGCGCCAGGCCATGCGTATTGTTGCGTAGGTGGCATCGAGGCTAGGGTCTCCGGGCGACACCGCGACCGCGAGTCCCGCCCCGAGGGCGTTCGAACACTCGACCGCGAGCTGCCGAACGAGCGTGTGAGCGCCTTGAGCCCCGTTGCGCTCAGGGGCGTCATTTTCTTTGCCATCGCGCCAAGCCGAGGACGCTTGCCCGATTGCTATTCGGTCATCTGTAACAGAAGCTTAGTCTGGCCGACGGATTTTACGGAATTCGTATCGGCGCCGGACGCATAAGTATTAAACACGGTTTGCGAGTGGTTCCGCCGCTGGATATTCTGGCGCCTTGAACAATAGGGAAATTGTTGATGCGAGCGAAACGAGTCGTCGGTCGTCGTACCGTATCTCTGCGGGTTTATGCGCTCGTCGTGCTGGGCCTGGCTGCCTGCGAGGGTGATGACGGGCCGCCCGGTCCTGCGGGACCTGCCGGGCCGCCGGGGCCGCCGCCGCCTGTCTCCATCGGGAACGCGGGTGAGATCAACGCCGCGATCTCGAATGTCACGATCAGCTCGCCACCCGTCGTCGAGTTCAGCCTCAGCGACGAGACGGGGCGGCCGATCATCGGTCTGCCCGAGAGCTCGATCAGCTTTGCAATCGCGCGGCTCGTGCCGGGCCAGAACGGCGATCCGAGCTACTGGGAGAGCTACGTGACTCGCGTCGAGAACGCGGACGGCAATGCGCCCGACGTGCTGGCATCGGCGGTCCAAGCGGCTACGGAGAACGGTGCCAACGGCAGCCTGCAGGATAACAACGACGGCAGTTACGTCTATACATTCGATACCGATGTCGCCGACGTTGCCGGCATTACTTACGACGCCACGCTGACGCATCGCGTGATCTTCGAGATCCGCGGCTTCGTGCCCGTCAGCAATCCCGTCTATACGTTTCGGCCCTCCGACGGCGCCACGACCGGGATCTTCTCGCGTGAGATCGTCGGTACGGCCAAGTGCGACGTTTGCCACGAGCAGCTCGCAGCTCACGGCGACGGTCGCTTCGGCGTGCGGACCTGCGTCATCTGCCACAATCCCGGCACGACCGACCAGGACAGCGGCAACACGGTCGATTTCACGACCATGATCCACAAGATCCATGCCGGTGCGGTGCTGCCGAGCGTCGTGGCCGGGGGCACCTACACGCTCTACGGTCGGCGCGAGAGCGTCCATGATTACACGCTGAACCAGCTGCCGACGGACGTGCGCAAGTGCACGATCTGTCACGACGACGGCGATCCCGCGCTGCCCGAGGGCGGCAACTTCCTGACCGCGCCGTCCCGCGAGGCCTGCGGCGCATGCCACGACGACGTCAATTTCGCGACCGGGGCGGGACACGGTCTGGCAAACCTCGCAGCCGCGAACACGGATTGCACACTCTGTCATTCTGCCGGCGGTTTCGTCGGTCCCGTCGACGAGTCGCATGCGCTGCTCGCGCTCGATGCGGTCAGCCAGTTCGAGTTCAACATCCTGAACATCACGAACACGACGCCCGGCGACAACCCCACCGTCACGTTCTCGATCTCCAACCCTTCGAATATGGATGCGCTCTACGACATCCAGACCGACGCGCCGTTCACGCAGGGCATGGGCGCGAGTCGGATCGCGATCGATATCGGTTGGGATACGACCGATTTCACGAACGAAGGCAGCCAGAGCGCGATGGCGAGCTCGGGCACGCCCGCTCAGCCGCTGAGCCTGAATCCGCTGTTCGGCGGGGCCACGGAGGTTGGCACGACGAACACGTTCACTTTGACGTCGGCGCGGCCGATTCCGGTGACCGCGTCGGGCACGGGTATCGTCGCGATAGAGGGACACCCCGCGATCGATGCGGACGGCGACGGCACGGTCGACCGTATTCCGGTTCCGAACGCGTCGATGTTCTTCGAGATTACGGACGGTGCGGCCGTGCCGAGACGTAGGATCGTCGACATTGCCAAGTGCAACAACTGTCACGCGCCACTGAGCCTCCACGGCAACAACCGCACGGACAACATCGAGGTCTGCGCGACGTGCCACAACGCGAATGCGACCGACATCAACAGGCGCACGGGCGCCGGCGTCACGGCCGCGAACGCGCCGGACGGCAAGGACGAGGAGCCCGTGGACTTCAAGTACATGATCCATGCGATCCACGCGGCCGATGTGCGCGAGAGTGTTGGACCCGTGTACTACGGTTTCGCGAGCCCGCCAGCGCTGCCGCCGGCCATCGATTTCAGCCACGTCGTGTTTCCGGGCAAGATCGCGAATTGCGAGAGCTGCCATCTCGAGGATACGTACTACGGAGCGGACGCAGACGCATTGGCTACGACAATCGACACGGGCGCGGATCGCAGCACGGCATATGACGACATCAACATCACGCCGACCGCGGCCGCGTGCGCGTCCTGTCACGATACGAGCCTCGCGCAGCTGCACATGGAGCAGAACGGTGGTGCCTGGGACGTCGTGCAGGACCAGAGCGGACTATTGAACTCGATGTCACGCGGCGTGGTCGCGGAGAGCTGTGCCGTGTGTCACGGCCCCGGCCGAATCGCCGACGTCGAGGCCGTGCACGGCTTCTAGGTCGCAAAGCGGGGAAGCGTGATGTGGTGCCTGCTTCGTTGGCGAGATCGGCTCGCAGCGTTGTTAGCGGTAGCGTTGTGCGCGTTGGCCTATTTCGCGGACACGGTCGCGATTGCCCAGCAAACCGAAGCGCCGGCGGGACTCAGCCCGCGCGGCGCCGACACGTGCCTCGCGTGTCATGCCACGATGCCGGGGCGACCCGTGCTCGGCATTTTTCAGACGCGCCACGCGCTTGGCAGCGATCCGAATAGCCCGTTCGCACAGCTGCAGTGCGAGAGCTGCCATGGTCCTCTGGGCGAGCACATCCAGCGCGTGCTCAGCGGTCAGCCGCAGGGTTCGATACGCAATTTCGGGTCCGATAGCGCGACGCCTGTCAGCGAGCAGAACGAGGTCTGTCTCGCTTGTCACGAGAGCGACCCAGGGCCGGACTGGCATGGCAGCGTGCACGCGTTCGCCGATCTCACGTGCGCGAGCTGTCATCGGCTCCACGTCGAGCGTGACCCGATGCTCAGCGTGACCGAGCAGCCCGCCGTCTGCTTCGACTGCCACCAACGCCAGCACACCGCGAGCCTCATGGCCTGGACGCATCCGATTCGTTACGGGCAAATGAGCTGCAGCGCCTGCCACGATCCACACGGCGCGACCGGAGGAACGACGCTGAACCGGATGACGGTTAACGATACTTGTTATGCCTGCCATGCCGAGAAGCGCGGCCCGTTTCTGTGGGAGCACGCGCCCGTGGCCGAGGACTGCACGCTGTGCCATGACCCGCACGGCTCGATGCATCCTGCGCTGCTCACGCGCAGGCCCCCGCTCCTGTGCCAGCAGTGCCATTCGCAGGCCGGTCATCCGAGCATCGCGAATACGGCGGCTGGCCTGCCACCCGGGAGCGCCTCGCCGCTCCTGCTCGCCGGCAGCTGCATGAACTGTCACACCCAGGTCCACGGTTCCAACCACCCTTCCGGTGCAGGTTTGGCGCGATGAGGCTCGGGTCGCGTCCGGACACGCGAGCTCGACCGTTACTCGGCGCCGTTGCAAGCTCTGCGCTCGCCGTGACGGCGCCGTCCGCGCCGGTCGGCGCGCAGCCCGCCGTGCCGCAAGACTGGACGTGCCAGTCCTGCCCGTTCGCGACGGGCCTGTCGTCGACCTGGTCGGTTGGCTCGGGATTCGTTTCGGATGATTCCAACAAATTCGGCGACTTCACGGGTCTCAACGATGAAGGTTTCTATTTGCTCGCCGACGGCGAGCTGCGCTACTGGGGTGACACAGGCAGCTACTGGGAGCTGCTGCTTGCGGATCTCGGCCTCGACTCGCGCTCGATGGCTTTCGACGGAGGCCAGCCCGGCACCTACCGAATCCAGCTGTCGTACGACGAGATTCCGAGGTACCGCTACGAGCATCCCGAGACGCCGTACGTCGGCGTCGGCGGCGCCAGCCTGACGCTGCCGAGCGGCTGGACCACGGCCGGCAGCACGGCGGGCATGACACAGCTCGCCGGGGGTCTGCGTCCGTTCGGCGCTGAGCGCCAGCGCAAGACGTTGGGACTCGGCCTCGAGTGGCTTGCCGCGGGCGCTTTCGACTACCGCGTCGACTACCGGCGCGACGAGCGCACCGGAGCAAACGTTATCGCCGGCAGTTTCGCGAGCCTGAGCGCTCTACTGCCGGCACCTGTCGATTACGTCACGGACGAATTCGAGGTCGCCGCGAGCCGGACGTTCGAGGGCGGCGGGTTCGAGGTCGCTTTCCTCGGCTCGGAATTCTCGAATCGTTATCTGTCGCTCGAATGGGAGAACCCGTTCACGCCGCTCGTCACGGGAGCGGACGCCGGACGGCTTGCGCTGGCGCCGGACAACTCGGCCGAGCAGCTACGTGTCTCGGGCAACTACCGGCTCGGTTCGCGAACGCATCTGTCCGGCACCTTTGCAGCCGGACGGCTCGAGCAGGACGAACTATTTCTGAACCTCAGCGTCAATCCTGCTTTCGCAGGATCGGCGCTGCCGAGAACGTCCCTTGCCGGCAAAGTGGATACCGAGCATCTTAACGTAGCGATCGTTGCGCAGCCGCTCGACCGCCTGCGCGTGACGGCGCGTCACAAGCGCGCAGAGCGCGACAATAAGACAGCGCAGGCCGTGTACGATGTCGTGCTGACCGATCTGGCCGCTACCGGCGCGCGTATGAACATCCCATACGGTTTCGAGCGCTCCGAGACGAGCGTTCAGGCGGACTACCGCCTACCTAATCGTGTGCGCCTCAAAGGCGGCATCGAGCGCGACACGCACGATCGTACGTTCCAGGCACGCAACCGCTCGGAGGAGGACTCGATCTGGGCGAAGCTGAATATCGGCGCGCTCGACCGGCTGCAGGCGACTGTCGGCGTCGAGGCTCGAAGCCGCACGGGCTCTGATTACAGCGCCGTGGATCTCGGCGTCAACCTCCAGAATCCTCTGCTGCGCCAATACCACCTTGCCGATCGCGATCAGCGGATCGCCGGGATCGACCTGGCCGTGACCCCGCATGAGCGCGTCAACGTGCTGCTACGCTTGGAGAATGCCCGCGACAGATACCCGGCGTCCGTTCTCGGGCTGACGAAGGGCACCTCGAACTACGGGTCGCTAGATGCGAGCGCCGTCTTGCCAGATGGCTGGAATTTGTATGCATCGTGGAGCCGAGATGAGGTCGCGTTCGATCAGGCCGCCAGCCAGCGTTTCGCAGGCGCCGACTGGTACGCGAGCACGGAGGACACGACCAACACGCGCAGTCTCGGGTTTACGAAGAGTCTCGCCGACGGACGCTGGAATCTGAGCTTCGACGTTACGGACTCGCGCTCACGCGGCGTCACGAGCGTGCGCGTCGGTATCCCTGCCGAGCCGTTCCCCGACTTCACGACGGATCTTGACGGGCTGAGCTTCAGGGTCGACTACACGGTCAGCGAAGCGCTCTCGTTGCAGGCCGGCTATCGTTACGAGCGCTACTCGACCACGGATTGGCAGCTCGATGGCGTTGACCCGGCGACGATCAGCAACGTGCTGACGTTAGGCGCGCTGAGCCCCGCGTACACAGTCGACATGTTGACGTTGAGCTTCGCGTACTCGCCGGATCAGGACTAATCCCGTTGTCGCTAAGGATCGAGCTCGGTCTGGGCGCGCGCAGAAACGACGGCGCGCGTCGATGCCCGAGTCTCGTAATCCCTCGGGGCCCATCGAGCGTCGCGTCGGTCGCCGACGACCGACGGTTCGGTTAGCCTAGAAAGTTTCAAGACAAGAGGGTGGTCGCATGGCAGGCGCAACCGCTACAAATCGCACGGAGAGACTGGCCGACGGAACCGCGGTGAGTATTCGCGCGATTGCGGCGCATGACCTTGCACACCAGCAGGCTTTTGTTGACGCGCTCTCGCCTTCGGCGCGGCGTTCGGTATTGGTCGGCGGTGTGACTGATTTCGGCCCCGAGTGGGTTGCGCAGCTCACCGAGCCTGCGGACGACCGCAATGTCGCGGTCGTCGCCACGGTCGAGGAGAGTGGTATCGAGCGGCAGATCGGCTTCGGCCGTTGTGTCTGGGTGTCGGAGGAGCAGGGTGCCGAGATCGCGGTAGCCGTGCTCGATAAGTGGCAACGTAGAGGTGTCGGGTCACTGTTGCTCGAACGCCTCGTGAGCCTCGCACGCGAGCGCGGAGTCGACAAGCTGTTCGCCGTCGGGCGGTCTGACAACGCGGTTATGCGTAGGTTTGCAGGACGCTTCGGCGCAACCGTCGAGCCGGACCCCGGCGATACGCAGCAAATGGTCGCTCGGCTGGAGCTCGAGCACGCGCGTACCTGGAATACGAGTGTGCGCGTCCGTGAGGTCCTCGAGGAAATCGCGCGGCTCGAGCAGGAGCTCGGGCAGATCGTCGAGTCGCAGCAGGCGCAGATCCGTTACCGCATCGAGGGCACGAAGATCCGGTTCGAGCGAGCCGTTCGCGAGAGCCATGCGCGCTTACGCAAGAAACTACCGCAATGGTTGCGAGATAGCAGTCCGCGCAACGTGCTGTCGGCGCCGTTCGTCTACGCAATGATCGTGCCTTTCGTGATTCTGGATCTTGGATTGTCACTCTATCAGACGATCTGTTTTCGTCTGTATAGCGTTCCGCGCGTTGTGCGGTCGCAGTTCATTGTCATCGATCGTCAGAGCCTGTCGTATCTCAACAGCATCGAACGTCTCAACTGCATTTACTGCGGGTACGCGAACGGTCTGCTGGCCTACGCACGTGAGATTGCCGCGCGGACCGAGCAGTACTGGTGCCCGATCAAGCATGCGCGAAAGGTGCTCGACCCGCATCGGCGATACGCCCGATTTGCAGACTACGGGGACGCGGTGGGTTACTATAAACACTTACAGGAGATGCGAGACCAGCTTGCCGATGAAGATCGCGAGCAGCCGGTAGCATCGTCCTCGTAGAGCGGTACCGCTCGAACGTTCATCCTATCCTTTCGGGCGGACTTACGTGTCGTCGAGTCGAACACAGCCAGGTCTGTTTCTGATCTTAGCCGGTCTCTGGGCTAACAATGCCGTGGCTCAAGGTGGAAGCGATGCGGTCGATATCGCGCAAGCATTTCGCGACGGTCGCTTCGATCTGGAGTTCCAGCACCGCTACGAGCACGTCGATCAGGATGGGTTTGACCGCAACGCGAACGCATCCGTCCTGCGGACGCGTCTGACGTTCGAGACCGCCCGTCTGCGCGGGTTCTCGCTGACAGCCGAGGTTGACGACTTGCGAGCGATCGGTGCGGACGGTTTCAACAGCACGCGCAACGGCAAGATCGAGTACCCGGTCGTTGCGGACTCGACCGCGGTCGACCTCAATCGGCTATCGATTTCTCACAGCTCTCCGAACGGGCTTACGGTCGTGCTCGGCCGCCAGCGGCTGACCGCCTCGAGCCGGCGATACGTCGGCAGCCTCAATTGGCGCGTGAACGAGCAGACCTTCGATGCGATCTCGGCCCAACGCCGCTTTGCCAACGGGATTGAGGCCAGCTACAGCTATGTCGCGAACGTCAATCGCGTCTTCGGGCCGAAAGCCGGGAACCCGCCGGGGGATCTACGCGGCGCCATTCACCTGCTGCATGCAAATCGCAGGCTCGAAAACGGTACGCGGTTCTGGGGTTACGGTTATTTCCTCGATTTCGACACTGCGGCAGATATCTCTACGGCCACGGTCGGCGCTCGGGTGGAGGGTGCTCTGCGTATCCGTGACGGGCTGCGCGCGCCGTTCATCGTCGACGTCGCCCGTCAGCGCAACCATGCCGATAATCCGTTCGACTTCTCGGTCGACTATTGGCTGCTAGAAGGCGGGCTCGCGTGGACCGACTTCAGCGTGCATGCCGCGATCGAATCGCTCGGCGGGACGGGTCGCACGGGGGAGTCCTTCTCGACGCCGCTGGCCGGGCTGCACGGGCAAAACGGCTGGGCCGATCAGTTCCTCGCGACGCCCGCGGGCGGTCTCGAGGACCGCTCTCTGAGGTTTCACAGCCCGCTCGGCAGCGGTACCCTCGACGTTGTCTATCACGATTATTCGGCGACCGCCGGAAGCTCGGGCTACGGGACAGAGCTCGATGTCTCGGCCAACTGGCCGATTTCCGAGCACCTTTCCTTGATGGTCCGCGCTGCCGATTATCGCGCCGAGGGCTTCGCGACCGATGTGACTAAGTTCTGGGTCATGGTCACCGCGAGATTCTGACCGGCATCGTGTACGCTCTGGACGCAGCCACCGCGAGACTTGTCGGTGTTCGCTCGAAACGGTACGTACTTGTGCTGATTGTTCCAGGTTCCGAGTGAGCCAGAATTCGAGGCAAGGCCAATACGAGCGCGGGAGGCGGAGGAACTGACCATGAGAAGCTTGATCAAAACAACGGTCGTAGCTATGAGCCTCGTGCTGGGATCGGGAGCCGTGCTCGCCCACCACGGCGCCTCCGTCGTCTACGACCTTTCGCAGTCGTTGACGATGACCGGATCGGTGACGGACTTCCAGTTCGTCAACCCACACGTGCTGATTTTCTTCGAAGTCCAAGCGGATGACGGCACGACGACGATCTGGTCCGCCGGACTCACGAGCCCGAACCGATTGGCGCGCAGCGATGGGTGGTCGAAGGACATGTTTCAGCCCGGCGATGCCGTGACGATCACGGGTAGTCCCGCGCGGACTGGCGCGCCGTCTCTGTGGGTCGACCAGGTGTTCGACGGCGACGGCAATCCGCTGCTCGGAGAGGACTGAGCGCGATGAGATGTCTCGCAGCGGCAGTTGTCGCCATGGTGATGCTTCCCGTCGTGCCCGCTGGTGCGCAGATGGCGGCTGCCGGTGCGCATGGCGCGGACTTCAGCGGCGTTTGGACGGGACACCGGCTGCCGGAGACGCGGTCGTTCAGCGGTTGGGCGTTCCACGAAGAGCTGCCGCCGATGACCGATTGGGCCATGCAGCGGTACGCGATGGCCAAGCCCACGTTCGGTCCGACGAGCGTTACCGTGGCCGACACGAACGATCCCGTCTACCAATGCTTCCCGCCCGGTACGCCGCGTATCTACTTCCATCCATTCCCGATGGAGATCATTCAGCTACCCGGGCGCGTCATGATGGTCTTCGAGTACGACCACCTGATCCGCCAGATCTACACGGACGGTCGCGGTCATCGCGACGATTTGGCGCCGGGATGGATGGGCGACTCGATTGGGCACTGGGAAGGCGAGACGCTCGTCGTCGAGTCGACGAACTTCAACGACAAGACCTGGGTCGACCGGCGCGGCGTGCCGCACAGCGAACAGCTCAAAGTGCTCGAGCGCATCCACATCAACGATTCGGGCTTGCTGCAGATCGACGTCACTGTCGAGGATCCGATCGCGTTTACGCAGCCGTGGACCGGACAGCGCTTTTACGAGCGCGTCGACTGGACCGTGGAGGAGTTTATTTGCATGGACAACGTGACGTTCCTCGACTTCGAGCAGGAAGTTTTGCAGTTCGGTGAGTAGGGCCTGCTCGGCCGACTCCACCACCGTTGAGGCGACGAGGTCCTAGGCGCCGCAAGCTCCTTGCCGCGTGTGCGATTATGTCGAAGCGAAAGTGTGACCGCAGTCACACTTCTTGTCGCGTTCGAGCGCATCTGTGACCGGGCGTATATCGGTCGTTTCCACTAGCTTCTAACATCTTCGGATGAGTCCGAGACCGAGCCTGGCCGCCGCCTCCAGGCTCCGTAAGCATGTGACGGCATCAGGCCGTGTCCTGTCGCTGAAGGGGATCCTTTGGCTGTGCTGGGTCCTGCCTGCGGCGGGTCAGGTTCCGCAGACGGCTGGCGCTCACGCGGATGACCGAGCTGCGGCGGTAGCGTTGGCGCGCGCGGGGAGTTACGCGCCGGCGCTCGACGCGCTCGCGCGGCTTCGCGGTCTTTATCCGGACGATGCGGCATTGCTGCACGATGAGATCACCGTGCTCGGCTGGGCTGAGCGCGACGACGATGTTCGCGAAAGGACGGCACTCGTCGATCCGGGCACAGCCCCCGACTATGTGCTGCTGGCAATCGCCAAGTCGATGCGCAACCTCGCCCGATTTGACGAGGCGATAGCGTGGTACGCCCGAATCGTGGGCTCGAATCCGAGTCACACGGAGGCACGTCTCGGGCTCGCACTCGCCCACGCAGACGGCGGCGATGTCGAGGGCGCTCGGCAGGCGCTATTACCGTTGCAGGATAATTCAGATCTCGTTGTTGCGGTCGAGCTCGCGCAGGCTTACATCGAGGAGCGCAGCGGCCGGCTGCTCACTGCGCTGGCAGCCTACGACCGAGTGCTCGAGCACGACGCCGATCATTACGAGGCGCTTCGCGGCAA
>JBFJXA010000036.1:0-15422 GCA_041623375.1 Gammaproteobacteria bacterium
GCTCCAAGCCGATCTCGCCGGAACCGAAGCGGTATTGCTCGACCATGACGACGCGCTTTTCCGGCGTAACGGCCACGACATTGACCCAATCCGGCGACTCGAGCACGAGACACTCCTGCTGCTTCTGCGTCGCGGGACTGCGCATTAGATCCAGGCGCACGCGGAACAACGGCAACTCGGGCCCGCGTTCACTTCGGAGTCTTTTCCAGATCAGCTCTTCGTCTTGCATTCGCCACCATCTCCTTCGACCCACGTCCACGAGTTACGCGCATCTTCCGCTGATTAGCCTGCCCCGTCGAGGCGTTCGTCAAATTAGATACCCGTTCGAACGGCTGAGACGAGCGTGCAGTGGAGCGCAAGAAAATTGCCAGGCGCGACGGCGACGGGTCCTACCGCGGTGGCTCGGTAGTACCGTACTGAAATTTTTCTGTTGCCCCTGCTCGAGCTTAGAGCTACCGTGTTATTGGAACTCCAGCCGATCACATATCTCGTACTAATGGACGCAGCAACCTTGAGACTTGCCCTGATCGCAACCGCAACGATGGCGCTCACCGCCTGTGCCTCGACGCCCAGCGTCTACTCATCGCAAAAGCCGAACGTCGATTTCTCGAGCTATGAAACCTACGGCTACGTCGCACAAGTCGGGACTGATCGGCCCGATGCACCAACGCCGCTATTGACGCAGTTTCTCAAGGCCGCAATCGACCGCGAGATGCAGGCGCTCGGTTTTCGCTATGCAGAGGAAGACCCGGACCTGCTCGTTAACTTCTTCGTAGAAACCCGTGAAAGGATCGAATCGAGACCCGGCCCACCGCCGGGCCCGTACCTAGGCTTCGGATACTTCACCTTTCGGCGCGGCCTCTACGCCGGCTGGCGAGCGTATCCGCAGGTCGAGGTCAACCAGTACACCGAGGGTACGTTGAATATCGACGTCGCCGACGCGCGTCAGCGGGAGCTGATCTGGGAGGGCGTTGCTATCGGCCGGGTTACGCGGGCTGCCCGGCGAGACGTTCAAGGTGCGGTGGATTCGGTAGTCCCTCAAATTTTTGCGGAATTTCCAATTCGGTCAATTCGATAGGTGCACGACTAGACCGGTGCTCGCGCCGTCGCGGGTCCGTGTCAGTCGAAATCGATGGAGTACCGGTTTGCGGCCGTACCTAGTCGGGATTGCTCGGCGCGAACGAACGCGAAGAACTGTTCGTCGGAGCGACATGCGCATAACTGAGCTTGGCCGGATGCTCACGCGTAAAGGCGAGCAGCTCATCCAGCGTGTCGATGCTGGATCGAGCACTGACGATGAGCACGTCCGGCACGGCCGTCATGCGCGTGACGGGCCGCAGGTCGGAGAGCGGGTCGATACCGAACGATTCTTCGATCGCCGGGCGTAGCGCGATGTTGCCGATCGTCGAGACGAAGACCGTCCGTTCGTTCGCCGGCGCATCGACACCCGCCTGCACGCCGACTCTATACTCGATGTCGACTTCCCGACCCAGATATTCGGCCATCTTCGGAGCAATGATGGCGCTCGCGCGGCTCGAAGATCCCGGCGCACCCAAAGTCGTCTACGAGGCCGACTGATCGGCCGCCGAGCTAGTCTCGCAAAAACCGCCGAGTCGCCTCCAGATCGCATTCGCCGGGGAACATCTCCAAATGCGGTGAATAGATCAGCGGGCGCCGGTGAACCATGGGCTCGGCCAGATACTCGGGGTCCTCGAGCGTGAATTCCATGTCGATTCGGGTGCCATCGTCAGTTAAACGATATCGCTCCACGACGTGCTTCTGCCCGCCGGACGGAATACCGATCTGGTACGGCGAACGATGGTCTGTGAAATTTTGCGTATCCACGACGAGCGTGTCGCCTTCCCACCAGCCGATGGAATGGCCCGTCTCGAACCGCTCGCTCGGGTCGGGATGCTCGCGGCCGTCCATGTAGACCGTGCGCTCTTCACCGAACGCCTCGCTGCGAATGTAGATGATTTCCTCGTCTTCTCGAATGTCGATTTCCATGAGATAGATGCTCGATGACACGAGCGCTGCGGGCGTCGGGCGACCGATACACGTCGCCTCGGGATTCTCTTCCGACAGCGGATCATATGCAGCCTGGGCGGCCCTGCCCTTCTCGTTCGGTGTCATGAGCGCATGGAAGAACCCGTCGAAGCCGCCCGGATAGTTCATCGTCGCGCCACGGTCCGACATCCATTTCCCCTCGATCGTCGCCGCGCTCGCCTGAACCGGTGGAGCGCCCGATGGCGTGAGGCCGAGTCCGCCCGGCGTGTCGATCGACTCGATGACGCCATAGGGGCGCCCGTCGATGGCCACGTGCGCACGCACCGTAACCGGATCTCCGCGCTCGAGCGTGTCCCGCCGCCAGCCGCGTCGGGAAAGAATATTGACAGGCCCCATCTGTAGATCCCAATCGACCGAATTGCCTCGCTCGTCCGTTTGCCGGATCGAGACGTACGAGTGCGGATTGCGGAACACGAACTCGCTCACGATCCCTTCGAAGGCCACGATGGACGCCATGTCGAGCCCGGCATCGCTGTGGTGGGCATCAAGCGGCATGACCACCACGAGCACCGCGCTCGCTATACCGCGTCTGCGTGTGGGCGTCGATAATCTCCTCATGGCTCTGACCCTCGCTACTCCTCGCTGTTGTCGTCTTCGACGCCGACCGTGAGGCGCCGCAATGCCTCCGCTCCCCGCCCGTCGATTCTACATTCGAATGCGGACGGCAGTGATTCCGCACCGTGGGCGCCGCTGCTAATAGAGCGGAGCGCGCAAGCATCAGCAGCGGGGTTTCGATGAGGCAAAAAAAGGGGCCCGAGAAGGGCCCCTCTCTTGCAGCGCATTTAGCGCCGTATTTTCAGCTTCGATCAGAAGCTATAGCTGGCGGTCAGACCGACTTGCTTGCGCCCCGTGACACCGACCGGCCGGCTTCGCACCGGGGGAAGCCCCGGCGGTCCGCCCGCAGCGCCGCCAGGGCGGGATCGGCGCGCCGGATCGCGGGTACGAACGCACCAAGCAGATCCTGCCTCAACGCGGCTCGCCGGGTGGCGCAGGCACGAACCCCTGCCACGGCTCGGGCCAGAATCGGTTGTCCGCTTCGCAACGCTTGACGCCGCGCGCGCAGAGCTGCGCGGACCACTCGTACTTGAAAAACGATCGCTGACTCGCGCGGCGCTCGGGCGAGAACTCGACCCTCACGACCTGCGAGTGCTCGTGCTCGCCGAACCCGGTTCCGGCTTGCGAGCTGCGCTGGCCGGTTGCATCGCTCGCCTCAGCAGCCGGCTCTGGCGCGGATGCGGCTGCGCCGGGCTGTTGGCGCAAGTATCGAGGGCGTCGCGGTCGTTCCCTAAAGACGGCCGCGGCGATAACGCCCATCGCGGATTCATCGCCGATGCGACCAGCGTAAGAGTCTGCGACGTCGGTGAAGTAAAAGCGCCTTACCTCGCTCGCCGACGTCCTCCACCCCGAATAAGTCGCGCTCTCATAGGGGCCCAGAATGTACATGGCCTCACGGCGACCGAGATCCGACCGGTCACCGCTGATGATATTGCGCCCGTCGACGGCGAGGACGAGGCCGACTCGCGCGCCCGTGAGATTGCGCGCGCGTATGCGATAACGTGCCTGGGGCTTCGCCTCGAGGTACGCGCGATACGTATCAGCGCGCTCCGATGCCGCAGGAAACGTTGCAAAGACGCGGCCCTGCTCATCGATGAAATCCAGAGCAACCACGCTCTGCGAGATCGCGTCGCGATCGGCGGCCGGTGAATCGGCGTGGGCGATCGTCCACAGACCGCCGATTGAAAATAACATAATGCTTGCCAGTCTCATGGCTGAACTCCTCTGCAATGCCGTTACAACGACTAACAACGTCGCGAGGTAGTGATCGGGGTTAAGGCCAGACGGATCTCGGATGCGGAATCGCCGCGTACGACGTCGCGCCGTAAAATTTGGCGCGATTTAGCGAGATGGGCGCCGCGGGAAATCTCGGCGGTGCCTCGGCTGCCAAGGTGCCGGGAACCGCTGCCGGTCGAGATCCGAGTTCCAGCGGGCCCGGTAGCCGCGCGCATCGATGTGCAGATACGGACCGCTCGTCTCGGTATGGCCATACGGGGCCAGACCTCCCTGCAGATGGCGCTGAGCCGGCTCACTGAACAGCGCATCGGCGATCGCGAACAATACCACCGCATCGCCACGTCCGATCTGACCGTTGCCGTCGAGATCGTCCATGAGCCCGTCTGCCGGCTCTCGATCGACGATGATGGCGGCGGCGCCGCCGTAGATGTATCGGCTATGCAGGCTTCCGCCGATCGCCTGGTTTCTGACAGGTGTCCGATACGCGCCGAGGATGCCGAACGAATCGGCGCGAAAACGCTGGTTGACGCGCTCGAGCAACGTTTCGAGCTTCAAAACCAAACGCTCGCGAAGCACGATGTACTTCGGAAAACTCTCACTGCGGTCCGATACGAACTGTCCGAGAACGAAGTGCGGCGACACGGGGACGGCGAGATCGGGCTCGTTGACCTCGATGAATCCCCGGGGTGTCGCATGAACGGGATCGTTGGATAGCGGCCTCGGGTACTCGCCGATCTCATAGCCGTTGAGAAACCCGTTCCGGAGCCTGAGCGCCGGTACCTGCACGAAGGCGTTGATGCGAACGACTTCACCGTCGGACCGCAGAGCCGACAGCTCGACGAGACCGGGCAATTGCGGCGCAATCCAGACGAAGCGGCGAAGATCCGCCCGTTCCAGCGTACCGTTGTCGGCCGAAAGCTCGAAGGTATTTTCGCTCGTGTCGACAAGGCGTATGACGACACGCTCGCCCGGCAGCACAAACGCGGCAAACTCGCGGTACGGGTAGACCTCATCGTTGAGCCGAACCGCAAAATCCGATTTACCCGAATCGAACGCGGGCTGCCCCGTGCTTTGCTGTACCACGAAGAACAGCAACGCAGCCCCCACGAGAACGCGCATGCGGATCACTCCCCGGTCTTCGATCTGACCATCTTAGCGCAGGCACCGTAGCCTTCGGGGCAGCGATGGGAGCGGTCGACGCCACCGCGTCCAGGAACCTCTCTAAATCGCGCCACCGTTGGACATGACGAGGAACCGCCCCGACTGGCTCAAACGGTAGCCGCTCTCGCCATCGCTCGCGCTGAAACCGGTGTCCAGAAGATGTAAGGACTTCAGCCGATCGAGCGCTCGCTTTGCTTCGCGCCGGCGAATGTCGAGTGAGCCCGCGATGTCACTCGCCGTGTACACATAGCCGGGCGCGAGCAGGGCAGTCGCGCGCAGCACCTCGTGCTCGAGCTCGCTGAGCTCGAGCTCACCGAGGACCACCTCGGGGGCGGCCTCGTGCCGTCGCACGGGCAGTCGGCGCCTCAAGCCGCGAAGCTGACACGCGGTCCAGGTTCGCGCAACGCGGTAACGTCGCCGCCATTCGCGATAGTAGCGAACGACGACGGCCGTCAGCGCCTGATCGAGATTGCGTACGAGGCCGTATGTCACACCCGCGATGATGAGTGCGACGAGCCAGATCCCGCCGGACACGAGCGCGGTAAACAAGCCGTGATAGTTGCCCGGACCGAGCTCCAGGAAGATCGCCAGGCCCGGCACGTAAGTTAGCAGCATCCAGAGCACTGCGTCACCGGGCACAAAATAGACGTGCACGACCCAGAGCCACACGTCGGACAGCGTGAACTGTCCGTCCGCGTTCATGTCCCTCGTCAGGGACAGCCAAGGTGTCGTGCCGCTCTCGTCCATGCTCGCCCGCTGTTACGACTATATGAGCGAATACAGGCGCCGAGCTGTCAATTCCGTCGCAGTTCCGCGCACAGATTGCCGCTTTACCTAATGTCCGAGACCCGTTTTTAGAGCGTCTCGTGAGCCAGGCACCACGATCCGGTGAGCCTGTGACGGGAGTCTCGTTCGATCGGAACCTTTGTTCTTAAGATCGGAAGCCATGGAGATTCGATAATGAACGCGCAGTCAGCGCAGCGAGCGCATGCGCTCGCATCCGGCATCGCGCTGGCAGCAGCCATGCTCGTCAGCCACGAGACGTCACGTGCGCAGGTTGCGGAGGCGGCCCTCTGGCCGCAGTGGCTCGACGAGGCCATGGCTCAGGAAGACCTCGACCTGCGGATTCGCAAGGTCGAGCTCGGCGACGGCCGAATACGAACGCGCCTCGCCGGCAAGCCGGCGGCCGAACCCCAGGCGATCGAGGGGGGCTGGTATCTGCCTCGCGATATCGACACGGGCACGCCGCTGGAGTGCTGGGTATTTACGTCGACCGTCGATCCCGCGACGATGGCACATAGAATCGCCGAGCAGAGCATGGCTGCCAGCGCCAGACGCGGCGGATCGCTGGGCGAGCGGCAACTATTCTTTTTGGATGCCGGCGCGATCGACGGTGCGCCTTACGTCGCGCTCGAATGGCTCTACGCCGTGGGCGAAGGTCCGGACAAGGCCGTCGGTCTGGCGAAGGTCCGTGTCGCCGTCGACGGTGAGACCGGCTTTGCCTGCGCGCACAATCTGCTCGGCTACCGTCAGACCTTCGCGCTCGCATTCGAGCACTTCGTCAGGGAAGCCGAGATCGAGCTCGGCGCAGCGAATCCTTACTACGAGGAAATCATCGTGCAGCGCGTCGGCGATCAGCCGATCGGCATCACGCACTCGACGTTCACGCTCGACGCCGACGGCGATACGCGAATTAGCGCCCTGGAAACGATGCTCATACCCGTGGATGGCTCCACGCTGAAAATCTCCGATACATGGGCGTTCGCCTGGTCGCGGCCCGACGGCACGCTGATCAATCAACGTGCAGCGAGATCGGAAGACGGAGAGCTTGCAATGAACCTCTCGCTCGATCCGCTCCCGCATGGCGGTTGGTCGGTATCCGGCTTCTTGAGAGGTAAGGACATCGTGTACGAGCTCGATGCCGCGGCACCGGTATCGGAGCTCGGCCAGTTGCTAACGGTCAAGGATCTGCTCAGCGACACCGATCGCACGACCGCGACACTACCGATGTGGCTGCCGTGGGCCGACCCGAGCAGGTTCATGAACGCCGACCTCGCGATCGACGCTGACGGCCGCGAGCAGGGCTTCGGGCAAGTGACCGTCGGGCCCATCGCGATATTGGCGCAGTTCGAGAAGAACGGCTCGCTGCGTTACGGGACGATGACGGCCGGCGCCGCGAAAATCACGCACGAGCGAGTCTGGGCCCGCGGCGAATTATTCTGAGACGCGATTCGACGCCGGGCAGCGAACGCTCGACCGGCGGCCCGAATCAGAAGCGGAAGATCACTCCGACACCTGCGGACCAGATATCCACCGTCGATTCGGTGTCGAACCACTCGTACTCGGCGCGGATGCTGACTCTCGGAAAATCGATTTGTACGCCGAGCAGCGCCGTCGAGCCGTCCTCGGTCGACTCGACCGTGCCAGTCGACAGCCCCGCGAAGTTGCCTTCGCTCTTCAGATCCGCATCGTAGATGCCGGCGCCGGCGAAGATACTCAAGCTCACGAACGGCAGGCGCTCGGCGCCGATCGGAAAATGCAGGAGCGCACGCGCCGTCGTCACCGTGAAATCGCTCGAGACATCGACGGGAACGATGCCGTTTAGATCCATGTCGACCGAATCGGCAATACCGTCCGTTTCCGCATAGCCGAGCTCCAACGCAATCCGGCGACCGAGCCGATAGCCGCCATACAGTCGAAACTGCGACGCGCTATCGTCGAAGTCGCTCCGGGCCACGATGCCGTCGGCTCGCTCCGTGTACGTCAGATCTCCGAGCGTGGCTCCAAGGTAGCCGCCCGAGACGTCCTGCCCGTATACCGGACCGGCGAGCACGACTGCCCCAACAACAAACATCCACCGCATCACTTCACTCCTACCAGTTTGCAAATCTTTCTCTTAAAGCAGCCGCTCGAGACGATCCAGGTCGTTGATGACTCGCCAGGAGCCACCCTCGCCCTCGACTCGCGTGCGCCACATTTCGAGACGGTCGAGATACTCGCGTGGATCGATGTTGTCGCTCGTCAGCTTCGTGACGTTCAGCGCGACGACCTCGAAACCGTCGAGCGGTATCGGGATATCCCGTATGTAACCTTCCTGAAGGTCTTCCTCGAGATCCGAGAACAGGAAGATCGTCTTGCGTCCCGTATCCTTTTCGTTGAGGAACTCCACGGCCTGCAATAGACCGCCTGTAATGTCCGTATTGCTCGCAGGCTGCACACCCGTCAGAAACTCGTGCACGGATTCGGAAAACGCCCGCTTCTGCCCGTTGGCCGCGCTCGGCCTGTCGTCGAACGTCACTTTCGCGACGATATCGCGCTCACTGAAGCTGCCGGTGTCGATTCGCGCCACAGCGAACGAGTCTTCACCGTCGAGCCGCGTCAACGTGTAGTTGATGATCTGCTCGGCCTTGTCGAGCTGAGCCGTATACGTGCCCGATGTGTCGAGCAGCAAGTACACGCCTGTATTACGCGGTGCGGGATCCGCACAGCCCGTGACGACGAGGCCGACTACGAAAATCGCAATCCACTGTTTCATGATCGTACCTCCGGATAAATGTCGGCGGCCGAATCGGCGCGTTTGGAGAATGTCAGCTCCGCCCATAGCGGCAGGAACACGACCATGTCGTAGAGGCGGATCAGAATCGAGCCCGTGAGCTGGAATGCGCCGCCGAGCGCGCGAAGGAACAATCCCATTAGACGCAGCGCGCCGATGCCGAGCAGGCCGACGATCGTGCGTAGCGAATGCACGAATGTCTCGAGTGGAATCGCCACGAACACGAGCGCAAACGGCAGCGTGAACCCCATGCCCATCTGCGCAGCCGTCGTAATCCATGCAAAATCGTTCTCGATGACCTCGCCACCCCTGAGCAGCGCGCTCGTGGCCAGCTCGTCCTGCATGAGAATCTCGCGCATGTACGCGAGACCCGCCTCGACGGATGCGAGGAACAGCAGAATCGTGAACGTGATCCATATCATGCGCACGCGGAGCTTGTCCGCGAGGGCACCGATGACGGGAAACAGCCGCGTGACGCGTAGTGACTCCATGAGGAACAAGCCCATCGAGATCTCGACGAGAATGATCACGAGCGCGGCGACGTCGGCCGTACGAAAGCTACCGATGAAGCTCGTGCCGCCGACCATCTCGGCCATGGGCCGCGCGATCAGCGAGAAATTGATCGCCGCGCCACCGACGGCCACGAGCAGCACGAACGTGGAGATGAAGAACTGCACGAGCGAGGACGAGGACAGCACCTGCAGCGCACGGTCCGTGCCGCGAGCCATCTCCTCGTACTCCTGCATGTGCCTGTCGATCGAGCGCGAGCGGTCGAGCAGGCTCTCGACGTTCTTGTTCACGTGCGTGAGATTGTGCTGAATCGCACGCCACAGCGGCATCATGCCGCGCAACAGCTCGTGACGCTTGCGGCACGCGCTGCGATACTCCTCCATCGCCTGCTCGTGCGCTTTGACGAGTGATTTGTGAATGTCGGCCAGAATATTGCCGACGAGATTGTTGCTGCGCGCATCGATCTTCGCGACGGCATCGACGGCTCTAACCCAGCCCGGCGGGTCCGGAGGCACGTCGACCGTCTTCTGGTAATCGTCCTCGATGCGAACGATCGACTCACTGAGCCCGCGCTGGAAACGCGGATAGGCGCCGAGATCTTTTTCGACGCTCGCGGCAACGCGGTCGAACTCGCGCTCGATGATGCGCTCCTTCGCCTCGCGACCGGCTGCGAGCAGGACTTCGCGATTGCGCGCAGCGAGCTGCGCCTCGGTTCTCGTCAACGCGTCCGCCGCGTGAGACATCGCATCGTGCAGAGTGCGGCAAAACACGAGGATGAGCTTGTGGCCCGAGCTTCGCGCAAGGTACAGCAGCGCCACGAGCAGGAAGAGCCAGATAGCCGCTGAGAGCGCCGGGTACGGCGTAATGCTTAAGAGATCGCTGAGACTCATCGTCGCATCCTCTATTCGAATAATCGCCACCAGCCGCGTGACGCGTTCATGCAAAGAGGATGGACAGCGAGCCGATCGGCTCTGCTGGCAACCCCGCTGTCATAGAAACGTCCTTAGACCGGAGGCTTTGCGACCCCTTCTTTCGAAGGGTGTGCCTTTGTCAGTTGTGCGAGCTTGGACCCTCGCGAGGGCGGTGTCTACGACCTAGGGCGCGAGTGCGTGAAGACACGCTGGCAAACTCGCGATGTTTATGTCGCACCGGCGTTCGAAGCCGCGCCGTTGCAGGCTTTTCAGCACCCATGGGGCACGCTGTGACTCGCGAGCGCTGCGGAGATTATGTAAAGCATGACGCTGGCCGCGACGGACGTTATGTCCAGTAAAAAGCGCGACGCTTCACGCCCGACGTCAGCGATGCTCAGCGACGAAGTCGCCGAACAGCTCGAACTCAGGGGAACGCGCACTGCCTTTTCGCCACGCGAGGCCAATCGTGCGATGACTGCGCGGGCTCAGCGGATACGTCTTGACGCGCGTGTGCTTGAGCAACCCCGTACCGATGGCCATTTCCGGAAGAAACGTGATACCGAGATCGGCGTCGACCATCTCTACGAGCGTCAGCAAACTCGTCGCGGCGAATCGGCTGACCTGCGTTGCGCTACGCACGCGGCAAGCATCGAGGGCGTGATCGCGCAGGCAATGACCATCCTCGAGCAACAAGACGGTCTCCGGCGCGAGCTGACTCAAGCGGAAGTTGTCCGGGTCTAAGAGCTTCGAATTCTCGCGGCACGCAAGTAGAAACCGATCCTCGAACAGTGGTAAGACGACCGTGCTGCGAAGCTCGTACGGCAGCGCGAGCAGTACGAGATCGATCTGACCGTCCAGGAGCTTCGCATGCAACCGTTCCGTCTGCTCCTCGACGAGCAGGAGCCGCAGCTTCGGGAAGGTCCGACGCAACCGTGGCATCAAACTCGGCAGCAGAAACGGTGCAATCGTCGGGATGACCCCGAGGCGGAGCTCCGCTTCGAGTGGCTTGCGCTGACCCTGAGCCAGCTCGACGAGCTGCTCGAGTCCGCCGAGGCTCTCGCGTGCGCGTACCGCGATCTCCCGCCCAATCGCGGTGATCGTGACCTGGCGGTTCGTACGATCGACGAGTCGGGCGCCGAGCGTCTGCTCGAGCTCTTTGATCGCCGTGCTGAACGCGGACTGGGACACGAAACACTCTGCAGCCGCCTTGCCGAAATGTTCGTGCTCCGCCAGTGCGACGAAGTAGCGGAGTTGCTTGACGGTCGGTAGCGCCATTGATCGATTATATAGCATATATTGGTCGATATATTCTGATTTATCTATATTTAGACTGAGTCTAAACTCACTGTCGAAACATCAGAACTCGCCGAGGAGGCGTCATGAAAGTCGAGATTGGAATCAGTGATCAGGACCGTCAGCAGATCGCCAACGGGCTGTCTGCCTTGCTGGCCGACAGCTACACGCTCTATCTCAAGACACACAACTACCACTGGAACGTCACAGGGCCGCTCTTCAATACGCTTCACACGATGTTCGAAGCGCAATACACCGAGCTCGCCACGGCCGTCGACGAAATCGCAGAACGCATTCGTGCGTTGGGTATAGATGCGCCCGGCTCGTACCGGGACTTCTCGGCACTGACGACGATCGAGGAGGCGCAGGGCGGGGAGTCCGCCGAGGACATGATCCGCGAGCTCGTGATCGGTCAGGAGGCAGTCGTGCGAACGGCGAGAGCCGCGTTCCCGGCGGCCGATGGCGCGCACGACGAGCCGACGGCTGATCTGCTCACACAGCGCATGCAGATCCACGAGAAAAACGCCTGGATGCTGCGCAGCATGCTCGAGCAGTAACCGAATCGACACCGCCCGAAACCACCAAGGAGTCCATCATGTTAGAGAACCGCGAGGGACAGCGAGTCCCACAGACCACGTTCAGGACGTGTCGCGATCATAACTGGGAAGTGCTGACGAGCGACGACATCTTCGCGGGCAAGACGGTTGTCGTCTTCGCCCTGCCCGGCGCGTTCACGCCAACGTGCTCGTCATCCCATGTGCCGCGTTTCAATCAGCTCGCCCCGGCGTTCCGCGCACTCGGCATCGACGAGATCGTCTGTGTGTCCGTCAACGACGCATTCGTCATGAACGAGTGGCAGGCCGCGCAAAAGGCTGACAACGTTCGGTTCCTCCCGGACGGCAACGGCGATTTCACCCGCGCCATGGGCATGCTCGTCGGCAAGGAAGACCTCGGCTTCGGCCCACGCTCGTGGCGCTACTCGATGCTCGTGCGCGACGGCGTGATCGAAAAGATGTTCGTCGAGCCCGAGGAGCCGGGCGATCCGTATGAGGTGTCCGACGCTGACACGATGCTGCGCTTCCTGGCGCCAGCCTCGCCGAAGCCGTTCGACGTCACGATTTTCACACGCGATGGCTGTCCGTTCTGCGCCCGCGCACGCGGCCTGCTTCGCGATGCCGGCATCGAATTCGAGGAACTGGCCCTGAACCGGGACTATTCGGACAGGACGCTACGTGCCGTGTCCGCTGCGGCGACCTATCCGCAGGTGTTCATCAACGGCGAGCGCATCGGCGGCGCGGACGATCTGGCCGACTGGCTCGGTCATCGCGACGCTGCCTAGCGAGGTTGCCTATTAACGAACCCCCTCTTTGCCCGGCGCCCGCCGGGCTTTTTTTTCGAGGCATGCCGTCGGACCTGAAGACTGTTTCCGCAGCCCTCGACATGGCGACCGAGCCGGACAACAAACGGCTCCGAGCAGCAACGAATTGACGCCAATACCCGCAGCGGCGAGCCCGCTTCGTCGCGAGCTCGCCGAGCTGAGAAAACTCGGCCGGACCGCGGGCCGGACCGGGCTTAGCGCTCCCAGTCCTCCCAATCGTCGAGCTGGTCGCGAAGCCAGCGCGCGTCGCGCAGCTCCTCGACCCGGCGCCAGCCGCCCCGCTTGGACATCCGAGGCTGATCGCGGAACGCTGTCTCCTCCTCCATCGCGTCGATGAACTCCTCTACGTCGAGCTCGCCGTCGCTCATCAACTCCGTGTCTTCGTAGTCTGTGGCGTCCGTTTTTCTGGGCGTCTTCATGAATCGATCCTCACGTGTACCCAAACGCGCGCAAACTGTCGCGCGCGCGGAATATTCGCCCTTTTTTCGAGGTTGTCAATACTTTTTCGCAGGGTTCGGGCAGACCCGTTTTCGACCCGCCGGCCGGCCGTGATCGGGGCAGGCCGGCTGGCGCGCCTGGTATATGATCGGCCTCGTCGCGGCAAGAATCGTCGCGCTCGTCTACGACGTTCTCGCGCCGTCACATAGTTTAAGGAGTCAGCGATGACCACCGAGCCCGGCACCGCCACGCCGCTCGAGCCGTGGATCCAACTGCGCGCACTGACCGAGCAAGGCGATGCGCCAGGTCTGCAGGCGTTTCTCAAGGACCTCGAGCCCCTCGAAACCGTCCGCGCATTGTTTCGTCTCAGTGCCGAGGAACAAGAGCTGCTCGTCGAGCTGCTGCCACCACAGCGCGCGGCAGAGCTCATCGAGGATCTCCCCGACTTTCATGCGGCCGACATCATCGAGCGCCTCGAGCCCTACGCTGCGGCCGATATCGTCGAGGAGCTCGACAGCGACCTGGGCGCGGACCTGCTCGCCGACATCGAGCCCGCAGACGCCCAGGCCATTCTCGACGAGATGGAGCTCTCGCAGGCACGCAAAGTCCGAAGCCTGATCTCCTACCCGGCCGAGGTCGCCGGCGGCCTCATGGGCACGGAGTACTACGCCTACCCCGTCACGGCAACCGTCGAGGATTTTCTCGAGGACTTGAGAAGCCGGCGCGCAGACGTGGAGCTACTGCCGCAGCGCGTGCTGCTCGTGGATGCGAGCCAGCGACCGACGGGCGCAGTGGAGATCGCCGATGTGCTGCTCGCCGCACCCCAGACACCGCTCGCGACGCTGAGTCAGGCCGTCGAGCCCGTGCGCGTCGACGAAGCGCTCGACGATCTCGAGGATTACTTTCGCCGCTACGAGACGCTCGGCGCGCCGGTCGTCGATCTCGACGGGCGGCTCGTCGGCCGGCTGCGCCAGCACGCCGTGTTCGATGCCATCGCAGAGCGCTCTCAGGAAGAGCAGCTCAAGGTTCAGGGTATCGTCGGCGGCGAGGAACTGCGCCATCTGCCGGTTGCGACGCGATCGCGGCGGCGTCTGTCCTGGCTCAGCATCAACATCCTGCTCAACATCGTCGCCGCGAGCGTCATCGCGTTTTATCAGGACACCGTCGCGGCCGTGATCGCTCTGGCCGTTTTTCTACCCATCGTCTCGGACATGAGCGGTTGCTCGGGTAACCAGGCCATTGCAGTCACGATGCGAGAGCTCACGCTGGGCATCATCCACCCGCGCGACGCGCTGCGTGTCTGGTGGCAGGAAGCGTCCGTCGGTCTGTTGAACGGTGTCGCGCTCGGCGCGCTGCTCGGCGCTGCAGCCTATCTCTGGCAGGGGAACGCGGTGCTCGGCCTCGTCGTCGGTGGCGCACTCGCGATGAACACGCTCGTCGCCGTCTCGATCGGCGGCACCGTGCCGCTGTTGCTCAAGGGCCTGCGCGCCGATCCGGCGCTGGCATCCGGACCCGTTCTGACGACGATCACGGATATGTTCGGCTTTTTCCTCGTGCTCGGTCTCGCGACGCTGGCGCTGCCGTGGCTGACGTAGCGTGCTCGCTACCGCCAATCGGTCTCCCACGCTTCGACGAGCTCCGCCGTCAGCGCCGGGAAGTGTGCGGCAAGGTCTCGAAGCTCGCCGGGATCTTCGCTGAGATCGTAGAGACGCCACGGCGTTTGCGCGATGCCCTCGCTATCGGGTGACGGCTCGTTGATGACCTTATGGCTGCCACGGATCAGCGCACCCGCGTCCCGCAGCGTCCAGCCCGCGGTGTCGGTCGCAGCGTGCACCGTCGGGCTCTCGCCCTTGAGATGCGACCACATGGAGCGGCCTCGGATCGCGTTGAGTTGTCTTCCCGCGTAGTCGCCGGCACCGGGATGGGTTTGACCCGCGATCTCGAGAAACGTGGGCAGGATGTCCATGACTGTCACGAGGTCGTGACTGACGCCGCCACTCGGAATCGATGCCGGATAACGCACGAACGCTGCCGCGCGCAGACCGCCTTCGCTCAACGTGCCTTTGAAATACTTGAACGGTGCAGTCGCAGCCTCCGCGAATCCGCGTCCATGGTCGATGAACGAGCCCATGCGTCCGAAGTTCTCGAAACTGTTGTTACTGCCCGCAAGGCCATTCGGGAAGCGCCGCCTGATTCCCGCCTCGGATGCGCCGTGATCGGACATAAAAAAGACGAGCGTATTGTCGAGCTGACCGCTGGCCTCGAGATAATCGACGATACGCCCGACGCTGGCGTCCATATACTCGATCATGGCGGCGTA
>JBFJXA010000037.1:0-15362 GCA_041623375.1 Gammaproteobacteria bacterium
GCCGGGCACGTAAGCCTCATCAATCTCGCGACCGAGCACGCCGATCGCGTGGTCGTCAGTATTTTCGTCAATCCGACACAGTTCGGCCCGAGCGAGGATGTCGACAGGTATCCACGGACGCCCGTCGAGGACGATGCAATGCTCGTCGAGCACGGCAAGACGGATCTGTTATTCGTGCCTGGTGTCGAGGAAATCTATCCACACGGCACCGAGCGTAGCGTCGGCGTGCAGCTTCCGCCGTTGGCCGACGACTTATGTGGGCGGTCGCGTCCAGGGCATTTCAACGGCGTCGCATCGGTCGTCTTGCGGTTCCTGAACATCGTGACCCCCGATGTGCTCGTCGTCGGTCGCAAGGATTACCAGCAGATGATTCTCATCGCGCGCATGATCGAAGACCTGCGGCTCGACGTCGAGTTGCTTGCCGGGGATATCGTGCGCGAGCCGGACGGGTTGGCGATGAGCTCGCGAAACCAATACCTGACGCCGCACGAGCGAGACGTCGCGCCCGCGCTGCACGCGGCGCTGGAGACACTCGTCGAAAAGCTGCGCGCTGGCAGCGCGGATTTCGCGACGCATAGAGAGGCCGCGCTCGCGGCGCTCGCGGAGGTGGCGTTCAAGCCCGACTATCTCGAGCTGCGTGATGCCCGTGATCTCTCTGACGCCGAGCCAACCGATACCAAACGCGAACGCGTGCTGCTCGCAGCGGCGTGGCTCGGTCGTGCGCGCCTGATCGACAACGTCAGGGTCTGAGGCACCTGTGCTGCGCCAGTGCCCAGGCGACGTGCTCGCGCACGAGCGCTGATGGATGGTCGGCGCGGCGCTCGAGCGCGGCGATCACGTCTGAAGTACTCGGCGCGTTGCCGAGCGCAACGGCAATGTTGCGCAGCCAGCCTTCATAGCCTGCACGGCGCAGCGCGCTTCCCTCGGTTGCGCTCGACCATTGAGCCTCGTCCCAGCCGAATAACGTCACGAGCTCGGCCGTATCGAGATCATGACGCGGCGCGAAGTCGTCTTCCTGCGTGAGCTTGGCGAACTTGTTCCACGGGCAGACGATCTGACAATCGTCGCAGCCGAAGATGCGGTTGCCGATTGCTTCGCGAAACTCGACGGGAATAGCGCCGCGCAGCTCGATCGTCAGGTAGGAGATGCAACGTCGCGCATCGAGCTCGAAAGGCGCCACGAT
Organism: Gammaproteobacteria bacterium; assembly: GCA_041623375.1. GTDB lineage: Bacteria > Pseudomonadota > Gammaproteobacteria > Steroidobacterales > Rariloculaceae > JAHEEM01. Next base: position 1,184 of record JBFJXA010000037.1, read on the forward strand.
CGCACCCGTCGGACAGACATCGAGGCACGCGCGGCAGGTGCCGCAATGCTCGATTGCCGGTGGATCGACCGGCAGCGGCAGGTCCGTGAGAATCTCACCGAGCAGGAACCAGGAACCCGCTTTTTCATTGATGAGGTTCGTGTGCTTGCCGATCCATCCGAGGCCGGCCTTTTCCGCGATTGCTTTCTCGAGCACGGGCGCGCTGTCGACGCAGACACGATAGCCGTACTCACCGACACGCTTGCCGATCGCGCGTCCGAGCCGCTTCAGTCGTCCGCGCAGCACTTTGTGATAATCGCGTCCGAGGGCATAGCGCGCGATGTAGGCGCGATTGGCGTCGTCGAGCGCTGCTCGGGTCGCTGAGGGACGCTCGGGAAAATAATCCATGCGCGCGGAGATCACGCGCACGGCACCGGGTAGCAGCGCCTCCGGTCGCGAGCGTTTGGTGCCGTGGCGGGCCATGTATCGCATCTGACCGTGGCGTTCCTGGGCGAGCCAGGCATCGAGCGACGCCTGGGCGGCCTCGAGGTCCGTGTCGGCAATGCCGATTTGCTGAAAGCCGAGATTCGCGCCAATCTGCTTGATCTCGATCGCGAGTTGCTCGAGCGCCTCGGTGTCGAGCTGCTCGGCAGGTGTGGCGACGTTATTCATGTAGCGTGTAAGTATAATCGTCTAGATGACTGAACTTCCTAAAGAGATTTACACGGGCGCTCAGGTACGCGAGCTCGACCGCACGGCCATCGAGGCGCTCGGTATCCCGAGCTACGAGCTCATGTGCCGCGCAGGGCAGGCCGCTCTCGACTGTCTGCGGCGCCACTGGCCCCGGGCTGTCCAGCTTACGATCTTTTGCGGCGCCGGCAACAATGCCGGTGATGGCTACGTGCTAGCGCGTCTTGCGGCCGCTGCAGGTTTGAGCGCGCAGGTCGTGAGTCTCGTGCCGGGGGAGCGGCTCAAGGGCGATGCGCGCACAGCGTACGACGATTTCTTGGCCGCGGGCGCGGACACGCCGCTGCCGCATGGCCCCGTGCCCGTCGACGGCAGCGTCATCGTTGACGCGTTGCTCGGCACGGGGATCGATCGGCCCGTCGAGGGACGCTTCGCCGAAGTCATCGCGGGGATCAATGAGGCCGGCGGGCCCGTACTGGCGCTCGATATCCCGAGTGGCCTGCATGCCGACACGGGTCTGCCGCTGGGGAGTGCCGTCTGCGCCGATGTCACGATCACGTTCGTGGGCCTGAAACAGGGTTTTTACGTTGGCCGGGGCATCGACTACTGCGGCCGAATCGCGTTCGATGGCCTCGGCATTCCGTCCGAGGCTCACGCAGCGCTTACCGCGCCGCTGCGCCGGCTCGATGCGCATTGTATCGACGCGGCGTTGCCGCCGCGGCGCCGCAGCGCTCACAAGGGTACGCACGGCAGTCTCCTGCTCGTCGGCGGCGCACCGGGAATGCCGGGCGCTATCCGGCTTGCAGCCGAGGCTGCCCTGCGCGCGGGTGCCGGTCTCGTGCGGGTCGCAAGTCATGCGGACAGCGCCGCAGTCGTGACGGCGGGCCGGCCCGAGATCATGTGCCACGCCGTCGCAGGCCCCGATGAGCTGGCACCGCTCATCGCGCAGTCCGACGCGATTGTGCTTGGCCCCGGGCTCGGGCGTAGCGACTGGGCACGCGCACTATGTCATGCGAGCCTCGCATCGCGTTTGCCGGTCGTGCTCGATGCCGATGGCCTCAACACGCTCGCCGAGGCACCCGAGCAACGTGAGAACTGGATATTGACGCCGCATCCGGGCGAGGCCGGCCGGCTGCTCGGCAGCGATTCGGGCGCCGTGCAGGCCGACCGTCTCGGGGCCGTCAAAGCCGTCGCGGAGCGCTACGAGGGCGTCGCCGTGCTCAAGGGCGCCGGCAGCCTGATCGCAACGGCGCAGGCGTTGCCCGTGAGCGTCTGCGACCGCGGCAATCCGGGCATGGCGACGGCCGGCATGGGTGACGTGCTCGCAGGCGTCATCGGCGCGTTGCTCGTGCAGGGCGCGCGCCTGCGTGAAGCTGCCGAGGCCGGCGTCTACATACATGCCGCGGCAGGCGATGAGGCCGCGGGCGCCGGCGAGCGTGGGCTCATTGCCGGTGATCTCATGCCGTGGATCCGCAAATGGGCCAATCCATCCTGAACTCGACGCTGGCGTTCGATCTCGAGAGCGAGGATGCGCTCAAGCGCCACGCCGGCGCGATCGGGCGGGCCTGGGCCGCGGTGCCGGGTGTCGAGTCCTTGCTCGTCGGGCTCGAGGGCGAGCTCGGTGCCGGCAAGACGACGTGGGTGCGCGGCATGCTCGAGGGCCTCGGCTATACCGGGCGCGTGCCGTCGCCGACTTATACGCTGCTGGAGCATTACGCCCTCGACGGGCTCGACATCGTGCATGTGGATCTGTATCGGCTCGGCAGCGGCGCTGCCGACCCTGACGCGCGTGGCGAGGTCGAAGCGCTGGGTTTGCGCGACTGGCTCGATCGCGACCGCTGCTGGCTGCTCGTCGAGTGGCCGCGGCGTTCGCCAGAGCTCCTCGCGCGTTGCGATCTGCACGCCGAGCTGACGCCGGGGCAGACGCCGGAGTCCCGCCGGCTCCTGCTCAGGGCCACCTCGGCCAGCGGGAGGGCGCTCGTGTCGAGCTTAGAGGGCCTTTCTGAATCGCGATCGAGCTAGGGGCCGTATCACTATCTTTTTTATACATAATTCTTGAAATTCTTCGCCGAACTTGCCACCATCCGTAGGCGTGCCTAGGGAGGGCCGTGGATTGCGATTCGGGGTTACGTGTTCACTGCTAATTGGCGGCGCGCTGGGGTCGGTCGGCGCACTGGCCGGTGACGTCGAGGGCCTGAGGCTATGGGCCAGCCCGGAATCGACGCGCGTCGTCCTCGATCTCGCAGGACCGGCCGAGCACCGCGTCTTCACACTCGATGACCCCGATCGCATCGTCATCGATCTCGAAGATTCCGTTGCACGCCTGTCTGCGGGTCTGCCGCGGGGCAGCGGATTCGTCGACGGCGTACGCACGGGCGTGCGCCCGGGTGGCGACCTGCGCGTCGTGCTCGACGTCAATGCCGCAGTGAAGCCGAAAAGTTTCCTGCTCGAGCCGAATGAGCGTTACGGCCACCGTCTCGTTATCGATTTACTACCCGTTGCCGCTCAGACGCAGATCAAACGCGCACCGCGCGCGGCGCCCGAAGGCGGGCGCGCCGTGCGCATCGCCATCGACGCCGGTCATGGTGGCGACGACCCCGGCGCGAGCGGGCCGAGTGGCGTGCGCGAGAAGGATGTCGTGCTCGAGGTTGCCCGGCGTCTCGCGGATGAGATACATCGGCAACGCGGCATGGAGCCGTTGTTGGTTCGCGACGGTGACTACTTCATATCGTTGCGCGAGCGAAGCGAGCGGGCGCGCAACGCGCAGTCGGATTTGTTCGTGTCTATTCACGCCGATGCGTTTCGAAACGGTAACGCGCGCGGGGCGACCGTTTACGTGTTGTCTGGGAAAGGTGCTTCAGACGAGGCGGCGCGCCGGCTGGCCGAACGCGAGAACGCGTCTGATCTGATCGGCGGAATCTCTCTGGCAGACAAGGACCAGCTCCTCGCGCGCGTGCTTCTCGATCTGTCGCAAAGCGCGGCGATCACGGCGAGCTCTGCGGCCGGCTCGCGCGTCATCGAGCAGCTCGGGCGCGTCACGCGCATGCGCAAGACGCAGGTGCAGCAGGCCCCGTTTCTCGTGCTGAAGTCGCCCGACATACCCTCGATTCTCATCGAGCTGGCGTATATCTCCAATCCGAACGAGGAGCGGGCTTTGCGGGACCCCGGCCGGCAGACGGAATTTGCACGGGCAATTCATGCCGGCGTCAACGATTACTTTCGTTCGAATGCGCCATCCGACAGCTATCTCGCGAACAATCCGCCGCCGATTGCCCGTCCGCCAATGCGCCACGTCATCGCACGTGGCGAGACGCTGTCGGAGATCGCCGAGCGATATCACGTGAGTCTCACGCGGCTACGGCAGTCCAACCGTTTACGGGGCGACGTCATTCGCACGGGTCAGGTGCTGACGATTCCGTCAACCTGACAGTCGGCGTCGCTCGCGGTTTTGGCGCGCCGCCATCGAATCGCTACGCGGTCTACAATAGCCGTGATGTCAATTCGCGTCCTGCCTTCCACGCTCGTCGATCAGATCGCCGCCGGCGAGGTCATCGAGCGCCCGGCATCCGCGCTCAAAGAGCTCATCGAGAACAGTCTCGATGCGGGTGCAACGCGAATCGACGTGGAGCTCACGAATGGCGGGGCGCGATCGATCCGCGTCACCGACAACGGCAGCGGTATCGAGGCCGAGCAGCTGCCGCTCGCACTGTCGCGTCATGCGACGAGCAAAATCGCAAGCCTCGACGATCTCGAGCGCGTCGCGACGTTGGGCTTTCGCGGCGAGGCCTTGCCGAGCATGGCCTCGGTCGGCCGATTCAAGCTGACCTCGCGCGCCGCAGGGGCAGGCGAGGGTTGGAGTGTCGAGTCCGACGGCGGTGCGCTGGCCGAACCAAAGCCCGCGCCGCATCCGCACGGCACGACAGCCGAGCTGCACGATCTCTTCTATAACGTCCCTGCGCGGCGCAAGTTCTTGCGCACCGAGCGCACGGAGCTCGGTCACGCCAATCACGTCGTACGTAATCTCGCGCTCGCGCGGTTCGATGTGGAATGGCGGCTGCGACACAACCAGCGCGAGGTTCTGCGCCTGCCGCGCGCGCAGGCGCCCGAGCAACGCGAGGCGCGCGTCGGCGAAGTCTGCGGCGCGGCCTTTCTCGAGCACGCCCGATTCTTCGAAAGGGAGATCGAGGGCTTGCGGCTGTGGGGTTGGTTGGCCGATCCGACGTTCTCGCGCAGCCAGGCAGACATGCAATACACGTTCGTCAACGGTCGTTTCGTGCGCGACAAGGTATTGCGCCATGCCGTACGGCTCGGTTACGAGGACGTGCTGTTCGGTTCTCGCCATCCGGCATACGTGATTTATCTGGAGCTCGATCCGCGCCGCGTCGACGTCAACGCGCACCCAGCCAAGCTCGAGATTCGCTTTCGTGACTCGCGCCTCGTGCACGATTTCGTCTTTCGCACGATCGAGGCGGCGCTTGCCGCGCACATCGAATCTGGCGAGTCGGCACCGGCGCGGCCGCCCGCCGAGGCCAGTGCGCTCGCCGGCACGCCGAGCGCTCAGCAAGCCGCGTTGCGGCTGCCAGCGCGGCCGGTCGAGGCGCGTGCGGCCGATGCTCTGCCGCTCTACGAGCGTCTGCACGCGCGCCCGCCGCCCAAGGTCGCAGAGGGCCAAACGCCGCCGCTCGGTTTTGCGCTCGCACAGCTTGCAGGTATCTACATACTGGCCGAGAACGACGACGGACTCATCATCGTCGATATGCACGCCGCTCATGAACGTGTGACCTACGAGCGACTCAAGGTGTCGCTCGAGGCGACGAAGATTGCCGCCCAGCCGCTGCTCGTGCCGCTGGCGTTGAAAGTCGCGCCGGCCGAAGCCGAGCGGCTCGATACATGGCGAGAGCAGCTTGCGAGCGTCGGCCTCGAGGTCGTACGACGTGGACCCGATGAGGTTCAGGTGACCGCCGTGCCGCGTTTGCTCGAGAATACCGACGTCGAGGCGTTGCTTCGCGATGTGCTCAGCGACCTGGCCGAGAACCAGGGTACGCACCGCGTCGAGACCGTCGTCAACGAGTTGCTCGCCACGATGGCGTGCCATGGGGCATTGCGTGCACGCCGGCGCATGACCGTCGATGAGATGAACGCGTTACTGCGCGAGATGGAAAGGACCGAGCGCAGCGATCAATGCAATCACGGCCGCCCGACCTGGACGCGTATCTCGATCGCAGAGCTCGACCGTCTGTTTCTTCGCGGTCAGTAGGTCCGCTCATGCGCAGCGACGCTGATGTGCTGACCTGCCTCTGTCTCACGGGGCCAACGGCGTGTGGAAAAACCGAGCTCGCGCTCACGCTCGCCGAGGCGCTGCCCGTCGAGATCATCAGCATGGATTCGGCGCTCGTGTATCGCGGTATGGACATCGGCACAGCGAAGCCGAGCGCCGTTATGCGCGCACGTGTCCCGCACCACGTTATCGATGTGGCCGATCCGTCCGAGGCGTATTCGGCCGGTCGTTTCGCGACCGATGCGCGCGCGGCGGCCGCAGACATTGTCGGGCGCGGCCGCATCCCGTTGCTCGTCGGCGGCACACTGCTCTATTTGCGTGCGTTCTCTGGCGGGCTCGCGGAATTGCCCGAGGCGGATACGGACCTGCGTCGACGCATCGATGCGCAGGCCCAAGCCTTGGGCTGGCCGGCACTGCACGCGCGTCTGGCCGATCTCGACCCGGATGCGGCCGCGAAGATCGCGCCGACCGATCGGCAACGCATCCAGCGGGCGCTGGAAGTCTACGAGCTCACGGGCGAGGTGATCTCGGCACACCAGCGGCGCGGCGCACGGCGCGACGCGGGCGTCCGGGTCACGACGCTCGCGGTCAGCGTCGAGGACCGTGCGGCCCTGGCGGCGCGCATCGAGCAGCGGTTCGAGGCGATGGTGGATGCGGGATTCGTCGCGGAGGTCGAAGCGCTCATGGCACGCGGCGATCTGAACCCCGAGCTGCCGGCGCTGCGGGCCGTCGGCTATCGGCAGATCTGGGGCTATCTCAAGGGCGATTATGACTGGGCCGAGGCGCGGCGCAAGGGCTTGGCGGCCACACGCCAGCTCGCGAAGCGGCAGATGACCTGGATACGGTCAGAGCCGGGCTTTCGCCTCCTGCCGTGGTCGAACGCGTCCCAGGCCGGGGCCGTGCTGGACTGGGCGCGATCCGCGATCCGCCAATAGGTGCGCCGTCGCCTTGAAACTCGGGCGCTTTGCCACTATTTTTAATCACGTGGGATAAGCGGTTTTACCGGCACGGAGTTTGGGTTTCAGGAATTTGTCGCTTACGCTCGTAAGAGTCCCGGTCCTGATCTCGACAAAATCGAACAATAAAGGAGATACCGATGGCCAAAGGGCAGTCGTTACAAGACCCGTTTCTGAATGCGCTACGCAAGGAGAAGGTCCCCGTCTCGATCTATCTCGTCAATGGCATCAAGCTACAAGGTCAGATCGACTCGTTCGACCAGTTCGTCGTGCTGCTGCGCAACAGCGTCAGCCAGATGGTCTACAAGCATGCGATCTCGACTGTCGTGCCGTCACGTAATGTCCAGCTGCCCATGGATGATGATCAGGGCGAGAGCTGACCGCACCGGCGCGCAAGGGGTGCATATTGTTTGAGCGTCCCGGAGCAGGCGAGCGCGCGCTACTTCTTCACATCGGTCTACAACGGCCGTGCGAGCAAGATGAGATCGAAGAGTTCGAGGCATTGGCCGAGTCGGCCGGTGCCGAGATCGTTGCCGCGATGCGCATACGGATTGCGCGGGCGAGCCCGCGGCTGCTGATCGGCCGAGGCAAGGCCGAAGAGCTTGCCGAGCAGATCGAATCCACGTGCGCCGAGCTGCTGCTCGTCAACCGTCCGCTGACACCGAGTCAAGAGCGCAATCTCGAGAGCGCGCTCAAGGTCCGCGTTTTGGATCGCAACGGCTTGATCCTCGACATCTTCGCGCAGCGCGCGATGACGTTCGAGGGCAAGATTCAGGTCGAGCTCGCCCAGCTCGAGCATCTGTCGACACGGCTCGTACGCGGCTGGACGCATCTGGAACGGCAAAAGGGCGGTATCGGCCTGCGCGGTCCCGGTGAGACGCAGCTCGAGTCCGATCGACGGATGCTCAACCAGCGCATCAAGAATCTTCGCGGGCGGCTCCTCAAGGTCGAGCGCCAGCGCGAGATGAGCCGGCGCGACCGGCGCAGAGGCGCGATTCCGACGGTCGCGCTGGTCGGTTACACGAATGCGGGCAAAACGAGCCTGTTCAATGCCTTGAGTGGTGCAGATGCCGTGGCGCGCGATCAACTTTTCGCGACGCTGGATCCGTCGATTCGTAAGCTTTCTCATGGTGCCGGCGATGACGTGCTCCTGGCGGATACGGTCGGTTTCGTGCGGGACCTGCCGCACGAGCTCGTCGCGGCCTTCAAGGCGACGCTGACCGAGACCCGGGAGGCGAGGCTGCTGCTGCATGTGGTCGACGCGAGCGACCCGCACGAGGCCGAGCGTCGCGAGCAGGTCGAGGACGTCCTGGACAGCATCGGCGCGGGAGATGTGCCGCGCATCCAGGTGTACAATAAGATCGATAAACCCGGAGCGAAGGCAGCACCGGCGCTGGGCGCGCGCAACGGCACCGAGCAGGTACGAGTGTCGGCGCTGACGGGTGACGGCCTGGGCACGCTCGCAGCGCTGATTCGCGAGCGGTGTGTGGGGCGCCCCGTGACGCGCCGTATTGCGCTGACCGCGGGGCAGAGCCGATTGCGGGCCCGCCTGTTCGATTTGCGGGCCGTTACGGCCGAGCGCGTCAACGAGGCCGGCGGCTGGACGCTCGATGTCGAGCTGACCGCGCGGCGCTGGCGACAGCTCTGCGCGCAGGAAGGACTGACCGAGGATAGTTTGCTACAGGAAGTGTGAGCGATATGAGCTGGGACGACGGCGACAAGAACAATCCGTGGAAATCCAATGGCGACAAGGGACCGGCGGATCTCGATGCGATCGTCAGGGACCTGCAGCGCAAGCTCTCCGGATTTCTGGGCGGGCGTGGCGGGCGTGGCGGGCGCGGCGACTCGGGTGACGGTGAGGCGTTCAGGCCGGGCCGCGCGGCCGGTGGCGGTTTTATCGCCGGCGCTGTCGTGCTGGCCCTCGGGCTCTGGGGCTTGACCGGGTTCTATCAGGTCAGCGATGCCGAGCGCGGCGTCGTACTGCGTTTCGGCGCGCTCGACCGCGTGTCGCCGCCGGGCCTGCGCTGGCATATGCCATGGCCCATCGAGAGCGTCGAGCTCATCAATACGAACGTCACCGAGCGCTACGTCTATCAAGGCAGCATGCTGACGCGCGATGAGAACATCGTCCTCGTGGACCTGGTCGTGCAGTTTCGCCGCACGAACCCCGAGGATTATCTGTTCAACGTGCGCGCACCGGAGGAGACGCTCGAGGACGTCACCGCAAGCGCCATCCGCGAGATCATCGGCAAGAACGATCTCGACTTCATTCTGACCGGGGGCCGCACTGAGGTCGCTGCGCAAACCCAGGAGGTGATTCAGGCGACGCTGGATTCCTACGGCACGGGATTCACGGTCTTCGAGGTCAATCTGCAGGATGCGAACTTTCCGCGCGACGTCGAGGACAGCGTGCAGGATGCGATTCGGGCGCGCGAGGACAAAGAGCGCGTGAGCTTCGAGGCGCAGGCCTACTCGAACGACATTCTGCCCAATGCACGCGGCGCGGCTGCGCGCCAGCTTCAGGACGCCGAGGGCTACCGCGCTCGAGTGATTGCAGACGCCGAAGGCGAGGCCGATCGTTTCCTGCAGATCCTGACCGAATACGAGCGCGCGCCAGAGGTTACGCGCCAGCGCTTGTATCTGGAGACACTCGAGGATGTCCTGGCAAATTCGACGAAAGTGCTCATCGACACCGATGGCGCCGGAAACAACATGATCTACTTGCCGCTCGACCGCCTGATGGAGCGGCGCATGAATGAGTCGTCGCCGACGTCGTTCTCCGCACCGAGCAATGCGTCATCGTCGTCGAGCAACTCCGATTCCCTCGCGCGGCTGCGTGCCCGTGAGACCCGCTAGGGAGATACGACCATGAGTCCACGTACCAATCTATTCCTGATCGTCGGCGTGCTCGTATTGATCATCGGGCGCATGAGCGTATTCACGGTCGATGAGCGCGAATTCGCGGTCAAGTTCCGCTTCGGTGAGATCATCAAAGCCGACTACGAGTCCGGACTGCACTGGAAGATTCCGTTCGTGAATACGATCGCGAAATACCCCGACCGGATTCTCAACTACGAGGAATCCGAGGAACGGTTTCTGACGGGCGAGAAGAAAAACCTCATTGTCGATTATTTCATCACGTGGCGAATTATCGATCCCGGGCAGTTCTTCCGGTCCGTTCGTGGCGACGAGCTGTTCGCGGAGCAGCGTCTCTCGGCAATTATCAGGGAAGGTATCAAGGCCGAATTCGGCCGGCGAACCGTGCAGGAGGTGGTCTCGGCCGAACGCTCCGAGATCATGCAGGCCATGCTCGCTCAGGCCGGCCAACGGGCGCCCGAGCTCGGCATCGAGGTCGTGGACGTGCGCGTTATGCGTATCGAGCTGTCCGACGAGGTCAGTGGCTCGGTGTTTTCCCGCATGCAGCAGGAGCGGGCCCGGGTTGCCGCGCAGCTTCGCGCGGAGGGCTCGGAGGAGTCCGAGCGCATTCGCTCCGATGCTGATCGGCAGCGCACCGTGATTCTGGCCGAAGCGTATCGCGACGCGGAGCGCATTCGCGGCGAAGGCGATGCACGTGCGGCGGAGATCTACGCGAATGCGTATTCGCAGAATCCGGAGTTCTATAAATTCTACCGGAGCATGCAGGCCTATCGCGCCTCGATAGGTCGACAACAGGACGTGCTCGTGTTGAGCCCCGACAGCGAGTTCTTCCAGTTCCTGCAACAGCAATCCGGGGCAACGCCCTAGGGACTGACACTTTCCCGATTACTCACTGAGCGAGGAGGCTGGGACGTTGGCCTGGTCGGATCTTTTTGCGGGTTTCGCTTTCTACATGATCATCGAGGGCTTGCTGCCGTTTGCTTCGCCGACCGCCTGGCGTCGCACCTTGGCCGGGCTCGCGCAACTGGACGACACACAGCTCAGGGGTGTCGGTCTCGGCATCGTTATCGCCGGGCTCGCGATACTGTTCCTCGTGCGAGGCTGAGAAGCAATGGCCTCGAACGTCGTCGTCATCGGCACGCAGTGGGGTGACGAGGGAAAGGGTACGATCGTGGACCTTTTGGCCGAGCGCGCGCAGGCGGTCGTGCGCTTTCAGGGCGGGCACAACGCCGGGCACACGCTCGTCATCGACGGCGAGAAAACAATCCTGCACCTGATTCCGTCCGGAATACTGCGCACAGGCGTCACGTGTCTGATCGGCAACGGCGTCGTTATTTCCCTGCCGGCGCTCATCGAGGAGATAGACGGGCTGACGGCCCGCGGCGTGCCGGTCAGTGACCGGCTCGGGATCTCCCCGGCGTGTCCGCTCATCGTCTCCTCGCATATTGCGCTCGATCAGGCCCGCGAGGCCGCGCGCGGCAACGATGCGATCGGCACGACGGGCCGCGGCATCGGCCCCGCCTACGAGGACAAGGTTGCACGACGCGCGCTTCGCGTTTCGGATCTCTTCTCGCCCGAGATCCTGCAAACGCGCCTGGACAGTCTGCTCGACCTGCACAATTTTCTTCTGCAGCGCTATTACGATCGCTCGCCGATCGATGCGTCGGGTGAATTCGATCGTCTCATGGCGCTCGGAGAGCGCGTAACGCCGATGGTAGTCGATGTCACCCAGCAGCTACGCGACATGCAAGACAGGGGTGCGAGCGTGTTGTTCGAAGGGGCTCAGGGCGCGATGCTCGATATCGATCTCGGTACGTATCCGTTCGTCACGAGCTCGAACACGACGATTGGCGGCGCATCGACGGGCACCGGCGTCGGGCCCGGTGCGATCGACTACGTGTTGGGTATCGTCAAAGCGTATACGACGCGCGTCGGCGCCGGTCCGTTCCCCACCGAGCTCTTCGACGACATGGGCAAGCATCTGGCCGACGTTGGTGCCGAGTTCGGATCGACCACGGGTCGGCCGCGACGTTGTGGCTGGTTCGATGCCGTCTCACTGCGCCGTGCCGTGTTTACGAATTCGCTCACTGGATTGTGCGTTACGAAGCTCGATGTGCTCGATGCGCTCGAAGAGATCAAGATCTGCGTCGGCTACCGCCTCGGTAACGAGACGCTCCAGACACCGCCGCTGCTCGCAGATCACTACGCGCAGTGCGAGCCCATCTACGAGACAATGCCGGGCTGGCAGGCTTCGACGTCGGGCGTGACCGACTTTGGGGCGTTGCCGCAGGCCGCGCGCGATTACCTCACGCGCATCGAGGACATCCTCGATACCGCCGTGGACTTGATTTCGACCGGTCCGGCGCGCGAAGCTGTTATCGTACGTCGCGATCCGTTCGACCCCTGACGCCCGACGGATCTTGTCCGCGGGTGCACAAGAAGTTACGATAGGGTTCGACGCTAACCCACTAGAAAAATAAAGAGAAAACGATGGTATCACCGCTGGAGCGGTGCCGGGGCGGGAAACAGGACCGTGAACTGGCTTCAAGCATGCCGGGGCGATCGGACATAATCTGTGGCGGGTACGCTGAGGATTGGCCGAGTCGATGAGCGTGAAAGTACGGTTCTGGTTGCCGGTGTTGATGGGAGCGACGCTGTCGTGGGCAGCCGCCGCGCAGGATGCACTGTTCCCGCGTCCGGCCGGGCTCGAGCCCGCCGTCGAGTTCTGGCGTCGCGTTTACACCGAAATCGATACGAGCAGCGGCTTCGTTCATGACTCGCGGCACCTCGGCGTCGTGTATCGCACGCTGCGTTTTCCCGAGGATTCCACACGCCGCGAGCGCAGCCGCACGTTGCGCGCGACGTACGACGAGCTGCGTGGAATTCTCGAGCGGCTCGCATCGGGCAGGCGGGAGAGCCTCAACGCCGAGGAGCGGCGTGTGCTGGCGTTGTGGCCCGATGACGTCTCGAATGCCGAGTTGCGTGCGGCGGCTGGACGACTGCGCTTTCAGCTCGGTCAGGCGAACCGTTTTCGTAGCGGCTTGATTCGCGCCGGCACCTGGCGGCGGCATATCGAGGAGGTGCTCGAGCGCCGGGGTTTGCCACTCGAGCTTGCGGCGCTCCCACATGTCGAGTCGTCGTTCGATCCGACGGCGTATTCCAAAGTCGGTGCCGCCGGGATGTGGCAGTTCACGCGCTCGACGGGTCTGCGCTACATGCGCATCGATCACATCGTCGATGAGCGCCGGGATCCGTTCCTGTCGACCGCTGCGGCTGCGCGTCTGCTCGAGAACAACTACAGCGTGCTCGAAAGCTGGCCGCTCGCGCTGACGGCATATAACCACGGCGTCGCCGGAATGCGCCGCGCCAAGCGCCAGCAGGGAACCGACGATATCGAGACGATCGTACGCAACTACAACGGCCGCACTTTCGGTTTTGCCTCACGCAACTTCTACGTCGCGTTTCTCGCTGCGCTCGATGTCGATCGAGACCCCGAGCGCTACTTCGGGCCGCTGAGTCCGAGTCCGCCTGCCAACACGCTCACGGTCGAGATTCCCGACTTCGTCACCGTCGATGCGCTCGAGCGTGCGCTCGATATCGACCGCCGCCGCCTGCGCTACTGGAATCCCGCGCTCATGCCACCGGTCTGGAACGGCGATAAGTTCGTGCCTCGCGGCTTCGATCTGCGCCTGCCGTCGGCACTCGCCGAAAACCTGGATGCGCGTCTCGCGGCGTTACCCCCAGCCGAGCGTTACACCGCACAGATGCCGGATATCTATCACCGCGTTGGTCGTGGCGATACGATTTCGCAGATCGCCGATCGCTACAACGTCAGCATGAGCTCACTCGTCGAGCTCAACGGACTTGCGAGTCGAAATTTCATTCGCGCGGGGCAGGTGTTGCGTCTGCCCGGTAACGGCGAAACGACGCCGATGACGCTCGCTGAGCTTGACGGCGATCGTGCCGGGGGCGATATGAGCACTTACATCGTACGTGCCGGCGACAGTATCGACGGAATCGCACGCCGGTTCGGCATCGACGAGACCGTCATTCTGGCGCGTAACGAAATTCGTGACCGCAACCGAATTTTCGTGGGCCAGGAGCTTCAGATCGGCGGCGCCGACGCAGTCGTAGCCATGCCCGCTGTGGCGACGGTCATGGCAGCCGCGACGCCGGCTGCAGCGCCCGAGATTACGCCTGCGGTCGTGGCCGAGCCCGCCGTGCCGGTACCGCAGGCGGTGCCGGCACCGACCGTTACGTTGTCACCGACCGTTACGCCGTCGCGTGCAGAGGAACAGCGCCTGCTCGCGATCGAGGCGCTGCTCGCGATGCTGACCGAGACGAGTGTCGAGCAGAGCTTCGAGTCGCCGGCCACAGCCGGAGACGGCGCAGTCGCCGAGGA
>JBFJXA010000038.1:0-15275 GCA_041623375.1 Gammaproteobacteria bacterium
GCGACATGATCTAAGAGACTGAGCTCGCCGATCGTCAGTCCCGTGCCCCGCGGTGCAACCCACTGGATCATCTCGACCGGAAAGGAGATTAGAACGATGACGTAGCCGACCATCGCGGGATTGAACAAGTTGGTACCGAGCCCGCCGTAGAGCTGTTTTCCGAGCACGATTGCCGACGTTGCGGCCAGCGCGGGCACCCACCACGGCAACAACGGCGGAAGCGCAAACGCGAGCAGCACGCCGGTGACGATCGCGCTGCCGTCGTGCAGCGCGGGCCTGAAGTCTCTCCGGCGCAGCTTCATGAATACTGCCTCGGCACCCATGGCCGCGGCGACGGCGATGGCGAGATTCACGGCGATGCCCCAGCCGAAGCTCCAGACGTAGACAGTGAGCCCCGGGATCAGCGCCAGAGCCACGGTGCGCATAACGGCAGGCACGCCCGTGAAGGGGCGCATGTGTGGAGCGGGCGTGAGCGGAAACTGCATCGGCTTGCCGTTACTCATCGTTTTCGCGGCGCTGGCGCCGCGCGTTCGCGCGGGCGATAGCCGCCTCGATTGCGGCTCGTCGCGATGTGTCGTCGCCGCGCAAAGGCGCAGTCAACTCGCTTTGGCGCCGGCGTTCCTCGGCGGCGGCATGATCTTCGCGCGCGATATGCTCGTCATAGCGCGTCTGCGCCGCCGAGGCCATGGCGGCTTGCGCCTGATGCGCGCGGAGATTGGACTTCATGGTGTGCAGCCGCGACGTCACCGGAATATGGCTCGGGCAGACGACGTCGCAGCAGCCGCATTCGATGCAGTCCTCGAGCCCGAGCGCCTGCATGCTCTCGAAGTCGTCAACGCGACCTGCGACCAGCAGTTCCTGCGGTAGCAGTCGCGCAGGGCAGGCGCGCGCGCACTCGCCGCAGCGTATGCACGGCCATTCGTCGCCACCCATCCACGCCTCGTGCTTCGCGAGCGCGATGACGCAGTTCGTCGACTTCGTGACCGGGAACTCGTCACTCGGCAATGCGTAACCCATCATGTTGCCGCCGAGTATGAGCTGTGCCGCATCGGGCGTCAGACCGCCGCAGTGCGCGATGAGATCGCGAATCGGCGTACCGATCGTTGCTTCCACGTTCTGTGGCTTGCCTAGCCCGTGCCCAGTCACTGTCACGATGCGCGTTACGAGCGGTCGACCCCTGGTAGCCAGCGCATCGAGCGCGTGTGCCGTGCCGACGTTCTGGCACACGACGCCGATGTCTATCGGGAAAAGTCCGCTCGGCACTTCCATTCCGAGCAGGCTTTCGACGAGCTGACGCTCGCCGCCGGCCGGGTAGACGATCGGGACGGCTGCGACGGCGATTCTGTCGTCGCCGAGGGTCTGTGCCGCTGTCGTTATCGCCGCGAGCGCGACCGATTTGTCGCGCTCGATGGCGACGACGCAACGCTCTGCGCTCAAGAGATCGAGCATGATGAGCGCGCCGCGCAATACGCTGTCGGCGCGCTCACGCATGAGCATGTCGTCGCAGCTGATGTAAGGCTCGCACTCTGCGCCGTTGAGGATCAACGTCTCGCATTTGCGCGCCGGGGCGAGCTTCGTAGCAGTGGGAAACGCGGCTCCGCCCAATCCGGCCAGGCCCGCGTCGCGGATCGCTTCGAGCCGGGCCTTCCGGCTCTCGGGCCAGTCGAGGCGTTGCGGCGAGTTCGGCTGCTGCTCGGGTGGATCGGTTGCAATGATGATGCACAACGCGTGGATCAATCGGTTGCCGGACGGCACGAGTTGCTCGTCGATAGCGGTCACGATGCCGGAGGCCGAGGCGTGCACCGCGACCGATCCCGCATTGGCTGCCTGTCCGATGATCTGGCCCCAGCCGACGTGCTCGCCGACGTTGACGGTCGGCACGGCTGGCGGACCGGCATGCTGCGCCATCGGAATGACGAGCTGCGCGGGCATCGGTACGGTATTGACCGGCACGCTCGTGGACAGGGCCTTGAACGGTCGCAGCCGCAGGCCACCGCTGAACGGCCGGATTCTGTCGAGCTCAAGCATGGCGTGGGGCCATGTGGATGCAGTCGACCGGGCACGGGGCGAGACAACGCTCGCAGCCCGTGCACTCGGCGGCGATGACTGTATGCATGAGCTGTGGCAGCCCCAAAATGGCGTCGACCGGGCACGCCCGGCTGCAGAGGTTGCAACCGATGCACAGCGCTTCATCGATGATCGCAACGCGCTCGAGACTCGCCTGGCCGAGCTCTTTTGGAATCGGCTGCGGTTCTTCACCGAGCAGCTCGGCCAGCTTACGGACCGTCGCGATACCGCCGGGCGGGCATCGATTGATGGCCGCGGAGCCGTTGACGAGCGCCTGCGCGTACGGCCGGCAGCCCGCATAGCCACACTGACCGCACTGAATTCTTGGCAGGACGCGCTCGATTCGATCGACGGCTGCATCGCCCTTATCGGCAAAGAGCCGATCGCCGGCCAAGAGCAGGAACGCGAGCACGACCGTGAGCGAGGTCAGGACCAGGACACCCGTCATCATCAGAGTCTCGCGAAACCGTTGAAGCCGTAAAACGCGAGCGACATGAGTCCGGCCGTCAGTAACGTGATGGGCACGCCGCGAAACGGAACGGGGATATCGGCCGAGTCGGACCGTTCGCGCAGTCCGCTCAGCAGCGTTAAGACGAGGCCGAAGCCGAGCGCCGCACCGGCGCCATAAAACAGCGCTTCGAGCAGGCTGTTGTTCTCACGCGAGTTCAGCAGCGCGACGCCGAGCACGGCGCAGTTGCTCGCGATCAACGGTATGTACAATCCGAGGAGCCGGTAGAGTAACGGGGAGGTATGCCGAAGCACGAGCTCCGTGAACTGCACGGTCGCAGCGATGACGAGGATGAACCCGACGAGCTCGAACTGCTCGAGGCCGAGCGGAACGAGCAGATACCGTTCGACGAGATAGCTCATCGCAGACGCCAGGGTCAGCACGAGCCCCGTTGCAAGGGCCATGCCGGCTGCGCCCTCGAGGCGCCGCGAGGCGCCGAGGAAGGGGCAGAGGCCGAGAAACTGGACGAGGACGAAGTTGTTGACCAGGGCTGCCGCGATGATGATGAGCGCAAGCTCGGTCATGACATTTCCAGCGCTACGGTTGCGTGTGAGCGATGTTTCGTATTATGGCTCTGCGGGACCGTCGCGCGCAGGGACGCGCGCGCCGGCGCCTCCAGGCATGGATTCACGGCATTCCCGGAGAGTCGTGATACGAGACATCGCGTGATCGCAAGGTTACGTCACCTTCATGCCGGGCTCGGCGCCAGAGTCCGGGCTCAGCAGAAATATTTCGTTCTTACCTGATCCGGCGGCGAGCACCATGCCGTCGGATGTGCCGAATCGCATCTTGCGCGGCTCTAGATTCGCAACGACGATTACGAGACGGCCTTCGAGGGCGGTCGGCTCATAAGCCGAGCGAATGCCCGACAGTATCTCGCGGGTCTCGGTGCCGAGGTCCACCTCGAGCCTGAGCAGCTTGTCTGCACCGTCGACATGGCTCGCGGCGACGACTCGGGCCACGCGCATGTCGACGCGTGCGAAGGTTTCAATGTCGATTTTCGGCGCTGCATCCTTCTGCGGTGCCGCCTGTGCGGCAACCTCAACACGTGTTTCCTCGACCATGGCCTCGATCTGCTTGATTTCCACGCGCTGCAGGAGCGCTTCGAACCGCTCGATCTTCGTGCCGAGCAGCGGTTGTTTCGCGTCCGCCCATGCCAGCGGCGGTACGCCGAGAAATGCCTCGGAGCGTGCAACCAGATCAGGAACGACGGGCTTGAGATAAATAATCAGTATCCGAAACAGGTTCAGCCCAAGCGTGCAGACCTCGATGACGGTGTCGTTATGCGCCGTGTCCTTAGCCTGGACCCATGGTTTTTGCTCATCGATATACTGGTTGGCCCGGTCGGCAAGCGCCATGATGCGCCGCACCGCCTTGGAGTAATTGAGGCTCTCGTAGTCTGCGGCGATCGCGTCACCCTCGTCGGCGAACGTTTGGAGCAACGCCGCGTCCGGCAGGTGCTCGGACAGCCGACCGTCGCTGAGGCGAAGAACAAAGCCGGCACAACGGCTCGCGATATTGACGAGCTTACCGACGAGATCCGCATTGATGCGTGCGACGAAATCGTCGAAGTTCAAATCGAGGTCGTCCGCTGCGGGCCCGAGCTTGGCCGCGAAGTAATAGCGCAGGCAATCGGGATCCAGATGGTTCGCGTAGGTCGAGGCCATGATGAACGTGCCGCGCGACTTCGACATCTTTTGGCCGTCCACCGTCAGGAAACCGTGGACGAAAACGCCGGACGGTTTGCGGTAACCGGCGCCGCTCAGGACCGCTGGCCAGAACAATGTGTGGAAATAGACGATGTCCTTGCCGATGAAGTGGTAGAGCTCGGTGCCGTGACCTTCGGTCCAAAAAGCATCGAAGTCGATATCGGATTGTCGGCACAGATTCAGAAAGCTGGCCATGTAGCCGATGGGAGCGTCGAACCACACGTAGAAATACTTGCCGGGCTCCCCGGGGATCTCGAAACCGAAGTAGGGCGCGTCCCTGGAAATGTCCCAGTCTCGTAAGCCCGCGTCGAACCACTCGTCGAGCTTGCGCACGAGCGAAGTCTCGACGTGCTCGGGGACCCAGGCACGCAACTCTTCCTCGAAGTCACCGAGTTGGAAGAAGAAATGCTCGGACTCGCGTACTGACGGCCGCGTGCCCGACACGACCGAGATGGGATCCAGCAGATCCATCGGCGTATACGTCGCACCGCATTGCTCGCAGGAATCGCCGTACTGGTCTTCCGTTTTGCAGACTGGACACGTGCCGCGCACGTATCGATCCGGCAGAAACATCTCACGCTCATCGTCATAGGCTTGCTCGATGGTTCGACGCGCGATGTGGCCGGCTTTCAATAGGCGCCGGTATATCTCCGCCGTGAGCTCGCGGTTCTCTTCCGAATGCGTGGTCAGATAATTGTCGACGCTGATGTGGAAGCGCTCGAAGTCCTGACGATGACTTTCGGCAATTTCCGCTACGAGCGTATCGGGGCTCACGCCCGCCGACTCGGCTTTGAGCATCGTAGGCGTGCCATGGGCATCGCTGGCGCAGACGTAGATGCACCGATGTCCCTGCATGCGCTGGAAGCGCACCCAGACGTCTGTCTGCGTGTATTCCACGAGATGGCCGAGATGCAGCGGTGCATTCGCGTACGGCAACGCGCTCGTGACGAGGATGTGTCGCTTCGTTTCCAAGACCCAAGATTTCCGTTACGGATCGACAGGATACGACGAAGATCGCCGCGTCCGCGTCGAGATTATGCCACCGGTGAAGAGCAGATGCTGCTCAGGACGAGTCTTTGAATTGCTCGAACTTGCTCTTGTCGAAAGCCTGCAGATAGGCTTCCTGGCCGGAGATCGTCTGGCTATCCATGAGGTCCTTGAGCGCGCCGTCCATCGTGCGCATGCCCATGGCCCCGCCTGATTGCATGACGTTCTCGAGTTGCTCGAGCTTACCCTGCCGGATGAGGTTAGCGACTGCCGATGTGTTGACGAGAATCTCCAGCGCAGCCACGCGCCCCGAGCCGTCCTTTGTCTTTGCAAGCTGCTGCGAGATCACGCCGCGCAGTGACGTGGACAGCATGTTGCGGATGTGATCCTGCTTATCCGACGGGAAGATGTTGACGACGCGATCGATCGTTGCGCCGGCACCGTTTGTATGCAGTGTGCCCATGACGAGGATGCCCATCTCCGCCGCCGTCATCGCAATGCTCATCGTCTCCAGGTCGCGCAACTCGCCGACGAGGATGACGTCGGGGTCTTCGCGTAGAGCCGAGTGCAGTGCATTCGAGAACGTTGGCGTGTGCACACCGATCTCGCGCTGGCTGATGAGGCATTTCTGACGCTGATGCACAAACTCGATCGGATCCTCGATCGTCAGAATGTGTCCGCTCGTATTCTGATTGATCGAGTCGATCATAGCGGCGAGCGTCGTCGTCTTGCCGGAGCCCGTCTTGCCCGTGACGAGAATCAGACCTTTATTCGCGCGAGTGAAGTCACGTACGCATTTGGGCATGCCGAGATCTTCGAGTGTGAACGCCTTCGACGGAATGCCCCGAAAGACCGCGCCGACACCGTTCAGATGTCTGAATACGTTGACACGGAATCGGGAGATCTCGGGAATCGCATGCGCGAAGTCTGCCGAGTCGTGCTCTTCGAACTGCTTCTGCACGACCATCGGCATGATGCCGTACATCGCTTCCCTGAGCTCTTCGCCGTCGAGTGGGCGGTTATCGAGCGTTATGAGGTCGCCATGGACGCGCATTCGCGGCGGGTCGCCTGCCATGAGGTGCAGGTCCGAGCCCTTGCGCATCGTCATGCTCTTGAGAAAGTCGGTAATCATGATTTCTTCCGCGGCCTAGCCGACGTTGACCTCGCCACTGGGCAAGATCGTCGTATCCGTCACGAAGCGCTCGAATTTCCTGTGATCGGTCGCGTAGCGGTAGGCATCGTCGGGATCGATGAGCTTCTGGCTCATGGCATCGAGCAGGGACTGATCCATCGTCTGCATGCCTAAGGACTTGCCCGTTTGTAGCTGCGCGGGAATCTGGTGCGTCTGCTCGGTCATGATGAGCTTGGCGATCGCGCGCGTCATGACGAGCACTTCCAGCACCGCGCGTCGACCGCGGCCATCGGCGGTCTTGACGAGGTTCTGCGTGACGACCGCATGCAGGCTGTGCGACAGAAAGCTCTTGGTCTGCTCGCGTTGATCTGCCGGCAGCGCATCGATGATGCGGTCCACGGATTTGACGGCGCTCGTCGTATGCAGCGTTCCGAGCACGAGATGGCCCGTCTCGGCAGCCGTCATCGCCATGCTGATCGTCTCGGCATCGCGGAGCTCGCCGACGAGAATGACGTCAGGATCCTCGCGCAACGCAGCGCGCACGCCCTCTGCGAATGAAGGTAAGTGTGTGCCGAGCTCGCGCTGCACGACCTGGGACTTCTTGCTCGTGTGCACGAACTCGATGGGGTCCTCGAGGCTGATGATATTGAGACTGCGCGTCGAGTTCAGGTGATCGATCATCGAGGCGAGCGTCGTCGATTTGCCCGTGCCCGTCGACCCGGTGACGAGCACCATGCCCTGATGCAGATCGCAGAATTTTTCGATGATTGGCGGCAGCGAGAGCCGCTCCATGCTCGGTATCTCGCTCGGGATATTACGAAACGTCGCGCCGACGCCGGTTTCCTTGCGAAAGACGTTGACGCGAAATCGTCCGCTGTCGCTGCCGACGTAGGAGAAATCGAGGTCGTCGCCGCTCTCGAACCGCTGCTTCTGCGCCGTGGTCAGGATCTCCTGGATGTATTCCTCGAGCTCCGGCCCGCCGAGATCGCGGAACTTGATCGGCATGAGATCGCCGTGCAGGCGCAGCATCGGCGGAACGCCGACGGCGAGATGCACGTCGGAGCAGCCCTGGGCCAATCCGAGCTTGAGGAACGCGTCGATTCTAGCCATACGTTCTCGAGCTAACTCAGCGTCGCCGCGAATGTCTCGAGTGCTCCTTTAAACGAGTCCATCGTATCGAATCGCTTGAGCTTGTCTACCGACATGGCCTTCTTGACGATCTCACCGAGCTCGACCGGGATGGATTTGTTGATCTCGCGAAGATCAGCTGCCTTGCCCTGGACATGTTGGTACATGACGGACATGTGGTCGCCGCGCGAGTAGGGCGGCTCGCCGCAGAGCATCTCGTACAGTATGACGCCGAGGCTGTAGATATCTGCCCGCTCGTCGACCTGCTTGCCGAGAATTTGCTCCGGCGCCATGTACTTGGGCGAACCGATCACGTAGCCCGTCTTCGTGAGCTGCGTGTCGCCGCTCTTGGCGGCAGCGGCGACGCCGAAGTCAACGATTTTCAGCAGGCCGTCATCGTTGATGAGAATGTTTGCAGGTTTGAGGTCACGATGGACGATGCCTTGATGGTGGGCGATCGTCATGCCCGTGCAGATATCACACGCATAGCCGATCGCTTTTTTCGGGTTCATCGGCTTTTCGTTCGCGATCTCCGTTCCGAGCGTGTGCGAGGGAAAGTACTCCATCGAGATGGCGTAACCACCGCCCAGTGCGAGGAAATCGTAGATGCGAATAACGTTCTTGTGCGTGATTTTGCGCGAGTAGCGTAGCTCGTGAACGAAGCGTTTGAGCATCTCCTCGTCCGTGGCGACGTTCGGGTTCAGGAATTTGAGGATCAGTCGGTCATCGACGACGGTGTCCTCGACGAGAAGCACAGTGCCGAAGGCGCCCTTGCCGATCTTTTGGATGAACTTGTAACGGCCCTCGATGACCTCACCGGGCTCGAGCGCGTTGATGTCGAGGGACGCGGGCTCGGACTCGCCGGGTGCGGCCTCAGGTGCCGGGGGCGGGGACTCCATGAGCATCGTGCGCACATTGGCTGCCCCGGTAGCGCTCGGAGGCGGCGGTGGCGTCGCGGCGTCGGGGCCGCCGGCCAGCGTTTCCCGTGCTGCGCGCATCTCGTCCGACGTTGCCCCGTGGCCCTCGAGCTTTTTAATGGCCATGGCCGCGATCTGCGCGATCGTTTTGTCGTTCGGGTCGGCGCTCTCGCGAATCAGGATGCTGACAGTATCGGCGTGGCTTTCGCCCGCGAGCGCCGCGGCCGCTTCGATGGCCGCGCCCTTGACCTGCTTGTCTGCGTCTTTGATGTACGGCAGAACGTGCTCGAGCGATTTCGTGTTGCCGAGCTTGCCGATCGCGCGAATTGCGACGGGCGCTGCCTTGCCACCGCGCTTGAGCAGCGTGTAGATCGCCGGTAAGGCCTTCGCATCACCAATTTCCGCCAGCGCATCGGCAGCGCGCTCGCTGACCCACCAATCCTCGTCGGCTGTCGCCTTGATGAGCTCGTCGACGGCGCGCTTGTCTCGACACGTGTTCAGAATCTCGATGGCCGCCCGGCGGATATCTTCGTCCTTGTCTTTGATGAGCTCGAGGACAGCATCGACGACGCGTTCCCCGCCGATGCGCCCGAGCGCGTCGGACGCGCGGGCACGCACCCACCAATCCTCGTCGGCCACGGCTTCGAGCAGATGCTTGACGCTGTTTGCGTTGCCGATCTCGTTGAGAACCTCGACGGCTGCACGGCGCGAGAATTCGTTCTCGTCCTTGAGTGCCGGTACGAGATATTTGACGGTATCGGGATGGTTGACCTTAGCAATCACGTCGACGGCTTTGTTGATGATCTCGACGTCGACGTCGAGCAGCATTCCACACAGCTTCTCGATGTCGATGTCACCGCCGAGATTAGCCAGCGCCGTCAGCGCAGCGCGGCGTACGAGCTTGTGGTTGTCGTCGAGCTGATCGGCGATCGCTTCGGGCACGCCCTCGCCGCCGAGCTTCGCGAGCAGGTTGATCATGTGCATGCGCACGATCGGGTCCTTGCCGCCCATGCGCGAGAGCAGATCCGGCACGAGATCTGGCTCCGCCGCTTCCTCGACGAGCTTGAACACGGCCGTTTTCTCGCTCGGCTGCAGGTCATAGATCTGCGCGAGGAGCTGGCGAACGTTGAGCCGGTCTTTATGGACCGTCAGGATCTCGATGATCGCGGATTTGGAGTACTGATCGTCCGCCAGCAGATCGACGAGTCGGTTCGGATTGAAGCGGCGGCTGGACGACAGTGCCCAGGCCGTGCCGGAGACCGTTCGCGGATCCGAATCGGCAAGGCCTTTGGCGACGACCAGCAGTGTCTTATCGTTGATCAGTGCGCCGAGCACCTCAACGTACTCGACCGTTTGGCGTTTATCGGCGTCTCCGAGCGCTGCGAGAATCTTGGGGATCGCGGCCGGCCCGAGCTTACCGAGCTTGCCAAAAGCCTTCTTCGCGCCCGCCGAGCTGGGGTCAGCTTCGTTGCTGATCTGGGCAATGAGCCGATCCGCCTGTAACGCACTGATGAAGTTCATAAAACGTCCATGTACCGCCGTCACCTAAGGAGGCCGCGCCGGGAAGTCGATCCGACATAATGACTCGGCGGATTGGAGCCAATTATGCCATAGGGCCTCACTGAAAACGGTACGTGCCTCACAGGTTTGAGGCCTCTGCAGGCCGCGTGCGCACGGGCCCGAAGGCGCCGCCGCATGGGGTACAATGCCGCCCCCCGCGCACCGGATCGCGTCCGAAATGGCCGACACAGACCTCGAGACACTCGACAAGCATCTGAGCGAGTTCGTCGTGCCCCAAACCGGTGCACCGCTCGGGCGTCAGGGGACGGCGCTGAAGATCGAGGGCGAACCGGGTAATTACACCGTGAGGATTACGCTCGGTTTTCCGGCTGCACGCAGCGGTGCGGCGCTTATTGCAGCGCTCGAAGCGCACTGCGAGTCGCTCGGCTGGGCAAAACTGCCGAGCTTCGAGATCGAGTCCAGAATCGAGGGGCATGCCGTGCAGCAAGGGCTTACGCCGCTCGAGGGCGTCAGCAACCTCATCGCCGTCGCGTCCGGCAAAGGCGGTGTCGGCAAATCGACAGTGGCCGTGAACCTGAGCATCGCGCTCGCGCAGGAAGGGGCAGCAGTCGGCTTGCTCGATGCCGACATCTACGGTCCGAGCCAGCCCCGCATGCTCGGTCTCGCGGGCCAGCGTCCCCAGACGCACGACGGCAAGACGCTCGAGCCGCTCGAAGCGCACGGCGTCAAGGCGATGTCGATCGGTTTTCTCGTCGACGACCGCCAGCCGATGGCCTGGCGCGGGCCGATGGTGACCTCGGCGCTGTCGCAGCTGCTGAGCGATACGCACTGGGGCGAGCTCGACTACCTGCTCATCGACATGCCGCCCGGCACAGGCGATATCCAGCTCACGTTGGCACAACGTGTGCCTGTCAGCGGCGCGATTATCGTGACGACGCCGCAGGACATCGCGCTCGCCGATGCCCGCAAGGGGCTGGAGATGTTCGAGAAGGTCAACGTGCCGATTCTCGGCGTCGTGGAGAACATGAGCGTGCATATCTGTGCAAACTGCGGCCACGAGGACCCGATCTTCGGTGAGGAGGGCGGCCGACGACTCGCCGACGAGTACGAGCTGCCGTTGCTCGGCGTCCTGCCGCTCGACCGGTTCATTCACGAGCATACCGAGCAGGGCACACCGAGCGTGGCGGCGGATCCCGACGGACGTCTCGCGGCGGCCTACCGCGCGATCGCCGTGCGGGCTGCAGGTGCGCTGGCCTCGACCGGCAAGGATTACAGCAAGCTGTTTCCGAAGATCACGGTCGAGAACAGCTAGGAATCTCCGTTGACGATCAGATCGGACCGCTGGATCAAGCACATGGCCGAGCAGACGGGCATGATCGAGCCGTTCGAGCCCGATCAGGTCCGCACCGTGAACGACAAGCGCGTGATCTCGTTCGGTACTTCGAGTTACGGCTACGACGTTCGGTGCGCGGCCGACTTCAAGGTTTTCACGAATATCAACTCCGCGATCGTCGACCCGAAGGGCTTCGACGAGACGAGCTTCGTCGACAAGCGCTCGGAAGTCTGCGTCATTCCGCCGAACTCGTTCGCGCTGGCCAGAACTGTCGAGTATTTTCGCATCCCGCGAAACGTCCTGACCATCTGCCTCGGCAAATCGACGTACGCGCGCTGTGGAATCATCGTCAACGTCACGCCGCTCGAACCCGAGTGGGAAGGGCACGTCACGCTCGAGTTCTCGAATACGACGCCGCTACCGGCGAAAATCTACGCGAACGAGGGGGTTGCGCAGATGATCTTCTTCGAGGCGGACGAGGCCTGTGAAACGAGCTACGCGGATCGGGCAGGGAAATATCAGGGTCAGAAGGGCGTGACCCTACCCAAAGCTTAATCGAGCCACTCGATCGACTCGATCACGAAAGCGACCGTATCGCGGTCCTCGCGGTGCTGCTCCATGCGCAACGGCACGAAGCTCAGGCTCGGTGCCATCCAGATCAACGTGTACCGCGACGAGCCGTCGCGTTGCTGGTGGACGCGATGCGCCGTGACTCGCCCGATGGCGGTCTCGATCTCTTGCGTGGACTCGACGACGTAGTCGTAGGTGCGCACGACGTCGGGGTCTGCGAGGATATGATTGCCCGTATGATCGCCGTTCGCCAGGTCACGCATCAGCGCGACACGAACGCTGGCTCTGTCGAGTGTGGCGGGCTCGATCGGCACCACACTGAGGTCCTCTCTGCGTTCGATCGTCATCGAGCCTGCATCCCAATCGAACCGGAGCACGAAATCACGCCGCCCACGTCGCGTGCCATCGGCATAGGCGAATGCGAGCGGTCGTATCTCGCCGTCCGTAACGACGAACTCGCTGCGCTCGATGACCGGCCGTGGCGCGGCGAGCCTGAGCAAGCCGCGGAACCTCGACTCGGACGCGAACGTATATTGCTGGGATGGGGCATCGTAGCTCAGCGTGAAGATCGACTCGCCGACGCGCTTGTCATCGTCGAGCAGCGAGTAGGTCGCGCGATAGAGCGCAATGCCGTCGATGCGCGGCTGGGCGCCGACGGGTCCGCCAACGAATGCCGTGGCGAGGAGCACGAGCGTCAAGCTGCGCACGCGCGCGGTCAAGACGCAGCCTCGATCAGAATCGGCGCAGCCAGCGCCTCGCCGTCGAGGAGCACGCGGCCGGCGTCGATGCGCAGCCGGCCCTCCGCAAACCAGGCGACCGTGCGCGGGTAAATCAGATATTCCCCTTCGTGCACGCGCGCCGCGAGCGTGTCCTGCGTATCGTCGGGACGAACATCGATTCGGTATT
Source organism: Gammaproteobacteria bacterium (assembly GCA_041623375.1). Classification (GTDB taxonomy): domain Bacteria; phylum Pseudomonadota; class Gammaproteobacteria; order Steroidobacterales; family Rariloculaceae; genus JAHEEM01. The sequence continues at coordinate 12,779 of JBFJXA010000038.1, forward strand.
GCATGATCGGCGGCCCGTCGTCGAGCTCGGCCGTCACCAGGTGCACGGTAGCGCCATGCTCGGTCTCGCCTTCGGTCAGCACGCGTCGATGCGTGTCCAGGCCTTTGAACTTCGGCAGCAGCGACGGATGGATGTTGAGCAAACGACCGTCGAAGCGATCGACGAAGGCGGGGCTCAAAATGCGCATGAAGCCCGCCAGCACGACGAGTCCCGGCGCGTATCTTTCGATCGCCTCCGCGAGCGCGGCATCGAACGATGCACGGTCTGTGAATGCGCGATGATCGAGATGATGCGTGTCGATCCCGGCGTCGCGGGCGCGCTCGAGACCACGAGCGTCGGCGCGGTTGCTGAACACCGCCGCGACTGCAAAACCTGCATCCGGCGACGCGGCGGCATCGATGAGCGCCTGCAGATTCGTACCCTGACCCGAGATCAGGACGACGACCTTGAGCGGCTCGCGCCGTTTCAATCGAGGCGGACTCCGTGGTCTGCGTCCGTGACGACCTCGCCGACGTGCCAGGCTTGCTCGCCGCTTGCGCGCAGGCTGGCGAGGGCCGTCTCGACGTCAGCAGGTGCGACCGCGACGATCATGCCGAGCCCGCAATTGAACGTGCGCAGCATCTCGCGCTCAGCGACGCCGCTCTGCTCGAGCCAGTCGAATACCGGCACGCGCGGCCATGCATCGCGCTCGAGGCGCGCGCCGAGACCAGCCGGCAGCATGCGCGGAATGTTCTCGAGCAGGCCGCCGCCTGTGATATGGCAGAGTCCCTTGACGTTCGTCGCTTCGATGAGCGCGAGGATCGAGCGCGCGTAGATGCGCGTCGGCGCGAGCAGCGCGTCGATAAGAGACTGGCCGTCGAGATCGACACCTGCCGGATCCGGGCAACGCTCGAGAACCTTGCGGATGAGCGAGAAGCCGTTGGAGTGCGGGCCGGAGGATGCGATGCCGAGGAGCCGATCGCCGGCTTGGATATCGGCACCGTCTATGAGCCGATGTTTGTCCACGACGCCGACGCAAAAGCCCGCGAGGTCGTACTCGCCGGCCGCATGCATGCCGGGATGCTCGGCCGTCTCGCCGCCGAGTAGCGTTGCGCCCGCGAGCTCGCAACCGCGCGCGATGCCGCCGATTACGCGCGCGGCGACGTCGACGTCGAGGCGCGGCGTTACGAAGTAATCGAGAAAAAACAGCGGTTCGGCGCCCTGGACGATGACGTCGTTTACACACATGGCGACGAGATCGAGCCCGATATCGTCATGCGCATCGTTCTCGATCGCGAGTTTGATCTTCGTGCCAACACCGTCCGTTCCGGCGACGAGCACGGGTTCGGCGTAGCGATCGTGTGCGAGCGCGAACAGGCCGCCGAATCCCCCAAGTCCGCCGAGGACCTCCGGGCGTTGCGTACGTTCGACCGCGCTGCGAATGCGTGCAACGAGCGCCTCGCCGGCGTCGATATCGACACCGGCGGCCTTGTACGTCAAGGGGTCGCGGGCGGTCATGGTTCGCGGTCCTGGAGAAAGTAATCCGTATAATAAGCCAGCCGTAGCCTTACAGGACAGCCATGACCGCAGCACAGTCCTCGAACTCAAAGCAGATACCGCAGCGGGTCGCCGCCGGCCTCCTCCTGCTCACGCTCGCAATGGCGGAGGGCGCATTCGGCGCAACGTTTCCCAACCTGTACAGCATCATCGTGCCGCGCGAGACGACTGGGACAACCCAGGGCCGCCCGCGCACGCAGGATGAGACGATTCGCCTCGCAATGGGACAGTTGCTTACGCGCGTGACGGGCCGGCGCGATGCGCCGTTCGAGCCACAGCTTGCGGAAATGGTGCGCCTTTCCGGCGAATTCGTCGAGCAGGTCGGACAGCTCGACCGCGACAACCTGGTCGTCAGGTTCAACGCGCGCAACGTCGAAGCTGCGCTCGTGCGCCTCGAGCAACCCATCTGGGGCGAAGAGCGGCCGGTAACCCTCGTCTGGATCGCAGTCGATGCCGGCCTCGGTCAACGCGAACTGCTGGCGGCCGAGCCGTTGACGACGGGACCGCAGTCGAACCTTGAAACGATACTGGCGGGATTGCGTGCCGAGATCGAACAGGTTGCCGACGAGCGCGGTCTGTTGCTGACCCTGCCCTTGCTCGATATCGAGGACATGACGGCACTGAGCTTTGCAGACGTTTGGGGAGGATTCAGCAGCCGCGTCATGCGTGCCTCGGAGCGTTACGGTGCCGATGACATTCTGATCGGACAAGTCCGGCTTACCGATTTCGGGGCGACGACGCGTTGGACGTTACTCAGGGAAGGGCGCGAGCTGCGCCTGCCGGGCCAGGCATTTCGTGACGGCCTCGATGCGCTCGCCGACGTCTATGCGGCCGCGTTCAGCACACTCGGCAGTGCGAGCACGACGGCCGTGACGATCGCCGGCGTTGAGACGCTCGACGACTACGGGCGTGTCATGCAATACCTGGAGTCGCTGAGCCTGCTCGAGGCCGTCGAGCCCGA